>JAEYPG010000491.1 GCA_023410975.1 Pseudomonadota bacterium | reverse complement strand
GTGCTGGCGCGCACCGCGGCGCTGGTGGCCGGCCTGTGGGGTGGCGCCATGGTGCTGGGTGCTGCCGCTGGCGCGTCGGACCCCTGGCGCCCGCTGCCGCTGGGCGTGGCGTCGGCACGCCCGGCGGCCGAGCTTCGGTTCGAGCCGGTGGCCAGCATCGAGGAGCTCCAGGCACGCGTGGCGGCTGCCCGCGCCGAGGGGCGCGCGACGATGGTGGACTTCTTCGCCGACTGGTGCGTCTCGTGCAAGGCCATCGAGCGCGAGGTCTTTGCCGATGCACGGGTGCAGCAGGCGCTGGCCGGCATGGTGCTGCTGCGTGCGGACGTCACGGCCAACGACGCGCGCCACCAGGCGCTCATGCGCTCGCTCCAGGTGGCCGGCCCGCCCACGGTACTGTTCCTCGATGCCCAGGGCCGCGAGCAGCGATCGGCGCGGCTTGTGGGTGAGTTCGATGCGGCGCAGTTGCTGCAGCGTCGAGCCGCCCTCAGGCAGCCGCCGCCCGGCAACCAGGCGCAGCCCGCATGACGCCGCTCTTGCAGCTGGGTTCCCCGGTCTTGTCCCCCGGCGTACTGCTGGCCATGGGCGCCTTGGCCGTGGGCCGTCAGGTGGGCATGGGCCTGGGCCGGCGCTCGGGCCTCGCGGCGGCGTGCCCTCATGGCCTGCACGCGGCCCGACACGACGGCGCGGTGCGCCGCAACGTCGTCGCCACGGCGTTGGCCGCGGGCGCGACGCAGCACGCCTACCCGGACCTGAACTTCGTGTTCGTGAACCAGGGCGAGGCGCCGCAGGCGATTGCGCACCACCTTCAGCGCCTGCGCCAAGCCCTTCCCGCCACTCATCCCGTTGCACCACCAATGACGACAGCCCTGTTCTCCAACGTCCTGCTTCTCGTGTTCCGGCTCCTGGCTTCGGGCCTTCTGGCCGCCTCGGCCGTGGGCTTTTCAGCAGCCGCGTCGGCGCAGGGCCCCGATGCCGAATCCAGCCGCGAGGTCTGGGCGCAGCTGGGCCAGAGCCACTGGATCGCCGACGGACGTGACGACGCGCCGCGCAAGGTCTACGTCTTCACCGACCCCAACTGCCCCTTCTGCGCCAAGTTCTGGGCCGATGCCCGCCCCTGGGTCGACGCCGGCAAGGTGCAGCTGCGCCACGTCATCGTGGGCATCCTCACCCCCACCAGTGCCGGCCGGGCCGCGGCGCTGCTGTCCGCGCCGGACCCGGTGGCTGCGCTGGCGGCGCACGAGCGCGCCCACGCCGGTCCCACCCAGCAGGCCCTGGCTGCCGGTGGCCGCCCCAGGCCCCTGGGCGATGCGGGCGTGCAGCCGCTGTTCAGCGTGCCGTCCGCGCTGAAGGCACGGCTCGACGCCAACGCAATGCTGATGACGGCCTACGGCCTGCAAGCCACACCGGCTGTGGTCTGGCTCAACGACAAGGGCCAGGCCCAGGCGCGCCAGGGCGTTCCCGACAGCGCGCTGTCCACTGTCCTCGGACCCAGGTGACGCCGGCTTGAAGCCCTGCGGTGTCCGGCGGCATGACCCATCCAACAACGAAGCTCCCATGGCCACTTTCCCAGACCACTCAGCGCTGCGCATCGTGCTGCATGCCCCCACGGCAGGCGCCCTGGCGCGAGCACGCAGCAACGCCACGAACCTTCTGCGTGGACAACCCCAAGTGCCGGTGCGCATCGTCGTCAATGCCGAGGCGGTGGCCGCGGTGCTCGACCAGCCCCATGCCGAGGCGGATGCCCTCACGCAGGTCTGTGGCAACACCCTGCGGCGGCTTGGCCGGCAGGCCCCCGCGCCCTTGATGGTGCTGGCCCAAGGTGCCGTGCTGGCCCTGGCCGAGATGCAGCGCGACGGCTGGAGCTACGTGCGCTCCTGACCCGAGGTCCCTGGCCGCCGTGGAGGCGCGTGGCGGCCACGGGCCCGGAGCGCGGGCCGCTAATCTCGCACTCCGGATACGCCTGTCCGCAACGCCATGGTGTTGCAGATACAACCAGTTCTCTTCATAACAGACAAGAAGACATGACCATGAAAGCCATCTTGTGCACGACCGCTCTGGCGCTGGCCAGCACCGGCGCTCTGGCCGCCGCTCCCGCCATCAAGGACGCCGCAGCCTACGATGTGTCGAAGCTGCCCGACGATCCCTATGGCCGCCTGGTGCGCTACGGCAAGGACCTCACCGAGAAGACGCCGGCCCTCCTCGGACCCGAGGTGAAGAACGCGAAGCTGCGCTACGCCGGCAACAACCTCGCGTGTGCTTCGTGCCACGAGGCGGCCGGCACCAAGGGCTTTGCCATTCCGTGGGTCGGCGCGCATGCCACCTTCCCGCAGTACCGGGCCCGCGAGGATGCGGTCAGCACGCTGGAGGAGCGCGTCAACGGCTGCATGGAGCGCAGCATGAACGGCAAGCCGCTGCCCCTGGACAGCCAGGAGATGAAGGCCTTCATGGCCTACATGCATTTCCTTTCCAAGGACGTTCCGGTCGGCGCCCGCGTCGAAGGCCAGGGCTTGCCCCCATTCACCCCGCCGGCACGGCGTGCCGACAGCCAGGCCGGCGCCCAGGTGTATGCGGGCAAGTGCGCGAGCTGCCACGGCGCCGATGGGGCCGGCGTGCGCGCGGGCAAGGCTGGCGACGGCCAGGGCTATCTGTTCCCGCCGCTGTGGGGTCCGGACAGCTTCAACAACGGTGCGGGCATGAACCGGCTGCTCACGGCCGCCGCGTTCATCAAGAACAACATGCCGCTGGGAACCACGCACGCCAGCCCGCAGCTCAGCGACGACGAGGCCTACGACGTGGCCGCCTACGTGCTGAGCCAGCCGCGGCCCGTCAAGGCCGGCCTGGACAAGGACTTCCCGGCCCGCTGGAACAAGCCCGTGGACGCCGCCTTCGGCCCGTATGTGGACGGCGCACCGGCCGAGCAGCACAAGTACGGCCCGTTCCAGCCGCTCACGGAGAACATGAAGAAGCTGCGCCCCACCGCCGCCAAGTAGGTCGCAGCGGTGTCCGGCGCGGGAGCCCGGACTGCGGGGGTGTAGCAAGCGTCCAGCTCGGGCGCGCTCCTGAAATGCCCAGGCTGCTTGGCGCTCTCAGCACGTGGCAGGACGCTGCGCATGGCCGCAGGCGTTGCCGCATTGGCCTTGTGTGACGCGTGCGTCCAGCTACCGCCTGGCGACGAGAAGTCGGGCAAGACCCGGGTGCCGGAGGCCGGTGCCCGGCTGCTGCAGACGCAGGCGCCGCTGCGGCCCATGGAGATCTCCCTCGTCGGCTTCTACCCGATGAAGGACGGCCCTCCACACCAGACCGTGCTGCCTCGACGCCAAGGGGCAGTGCTATGCGGTCGACGTTCGGGATCGACCCGCATCCATCCCGACGGCCTGCTCCAGCGCGCTGGCTAGCTCGCCGATGGCATAAGGCTTGTGCAGCACTTGCACCGGCCGGCTCAGTTGCTGTGCCGTGTATCCGGAGGCAATGACGCACGGTAGTCCAGGCCTGTGCACGCCGCACCATTCCACCAGATCGATACCGGTCATCGTTCCTGGCATGACGACGTCCGTGAAAAGAACATCGAAGGGCTGTTCGCCTGCCAGAACCGGCATCGCGTCGTCGGCCGTGCGGCACAGCGTCACTCGGTGGCCCAGCCCTTCGAGTGCCGACTTGACCACCGAGGCCACGAGCAGGTCATCCTCCACCATGAGAATGTGCAGCTCTCTCAAGACGGGCCGGTTGGGCTCGGTCTGCTGCCCCGCACTGACCGCGGCATCACAAACCGGCAGCAGCAGGCTCGCTCGAGTACCGGCGCCAACGGCGCTTTGCAGCCAGGCGTCGCCACCGGACTGGCGCGCGAAGGCGAGGACCTGGGACAGGCCGATACCACTACCTGCCCCTAACCCTACAGTTGTAGTTGCTGCAAAAGTGCGCGTCGGCGGTGGCATGCATTGGCATAGGCCTGATGACGCCGCCGCCAATACGACCATGCCAGCGAGTGCTCTGGCGCAGGCCACCGAGGCCAG
>JAEYPG010000462.1 GCA_023410975.1 Pseudomonadota bacterium | reverse complement strand
GCTGGACACCAGGGGCAGCATGGGCAGCACGCAGGGCGTGAAAGCCAGGGCAAGGCCGAGCGCGAAGAACAGCGGCAGCGTCCAGGCCGGGCTGCGCTCGCGCAGCAGCCGGGCGAGGTCGCCATCGCTGTCCAGGCTCCAGGTATTGGCGGCTTGCACCGACGGCGCAGGTCTCGGCTCGGCCGCAACGCCGGGCGGCACGGACGCCGCAGGAGTGGCCGCGGCGAGCTGCACGGTGCGGGTCTGGGGCGGATAGCACAGGCCGGCCTCGGCGCAGCCTTGCCACGTCACGCGCAGGCCTGCAGCGCCTGCGGCGTCGAGCTGCATCGCCACGCCGTCGTGGTAGACCTCCATGACGCCGAAGTTCGGATCGTCCTTGCGCTCGCCAGGCGGCAGCGCCGGCTGCAGCGGCTGCCCGGAAGGCAAGGCGCTGACCGCAAAGCGCTCGCGGTAAAGGTAGTAGCCCGGCGCGATGCGCCATTGCAGCCGGGCCTTGCCGGCATCCAGCCCGACGGCTTCGAGCTCGAAGGCCTGCTCGGCGGCAAGGATCTCCTGCGCGCCCTGGGCGGTCCAGGACAGGGCCATGAGCAGCCACATGCCGCCAGCGGTGGCAAAGCGCGCGAGAAAATTTCGGACAGCGGGCATGGGGCTCACATGCGCCAAGGGGCGTCGTGGGGATGCCGCGCATGCTTGGCAGCGCCGATTAACGGGGCGTTAACGCTGCCTTCATCGGCCGTGGCAACAGTCGCCCGCCTGTCGCTTTGCTGTTTTCGGAGTTGTGAGTGCGTGTCTTGCTGATCGAGGACGATCCCCTGGTGGCCAGCGGCATCGTGGCCGGGCTGCGGTTGCTCGGCCTCACGGTCGATCACGTGGACACGGCCTCCAAGGCCCGCGCGGCGCTGGCGGCCTCGCAGTTCGACGTCTGCGTGCTGGACCTGGGCCTGCCTGACGAGGACGGCATGAGCGTGCTGGCGCGCTGGCGTGCGCAGGGCGTGCTCACGCCGGTGCTGGTGCTCACGGCGCGCGATGCGGTGGAGCACCGCGTCGCCGGCCTGCACGCGGGTGCCGACGACTACCTGGTCAAGCCGTTCGACCTCGACGAGCTGCACGCCCGGCTGCATGCGCTGCTGCGCCGCGCCGGCGGGCGCGCCAGCGATGCCATCGAGCACGGGGCGCTGCGCATGCAGGCCTCCAGCGGCGAGGCCTGGCTCAATGGCCGGCCCGTGGAGCTGTCGCGGCGCGAACTGGCGCTGCTGAGCACGCTGTTGCACCACCCGGGCCGCATCCTCAGCGCCGACCAGTTGCACGACAGCCTCTACGGCTTTGGCGCCGAGATCGAGAGCAATGCCGTGAACGTGCACATCCACCACCTGCGGCGCAAGCTCGGTGCCGGCATCGTCGAGACGGTGCGCGGGCTGGGCTATCGGCTGGGCCGGGCGGAAGACATCCAATGAAGACGCTGCGCGCGCGCCTGGTGGCAATCCTGGCGCTGTCGCTGGCGGCGCTGTGGAGCGTGGTGGCGGTGTGGATGTTCCTGGACGTGCGCCAGGAGCTGCGCACGGCGCTGGACGAGCGCCTGGCGGCCTCGGCGCGCATGGTGGCCGGGCTTGTGGCGCAGCTGCCGCCTGAGCGGCTGCGCGGCGGCGCTGCCGATGCCGCGGCCCTGGACGTGATCGGCCGGGATGGGCTGGCCTGCGAGGTGAGCCTGGTGCGCGGCGAGGTGTGGCAGCCGCCGCAGACCATTGCCCGCACCGGCTCCAGCCCCGGGCTGCATGCCGCCCAGGCGGGCTACAGCACGCAGGTGTTCGGCGGCAAGCTCTGGCGCACCTACGTGCTGGAGGTCGGGGGCTTGCGCATCGCCACGGCCGACCGGCTGGACGTGCGCCAGCGGCTGCTGCGCGAGGTGGCCTTGTCCGCGGCCATGCCCTTCGCGATCGCGCTGGGCGGCAGCCTGCTGCTGCTGTGGATAGGCGTGGGCCGGGGGCTGCGGCCCTTGGAGCGCATGCGCCGGGTGTTGGCGGACCGGCCGGCCGACGCGCACGCCCCGCTGCCGCCCATCGACGCGCCCGCCGAGCTGCGCCCGCTCATCGCCACCGTGGACCACCTGCTGCAGCGCGTGCAGGAAACCATCGCGCGCGAACGGCGCTTCACCGACGACGCCGCCCACGAGCTGCGCACGCCGCTGACCGCCATCAAGACCCACCTGCAGGTGCTGCGCCTGGCGTGCCGGGGCCGCGACATCGACGAAACCACTGCGCAAGCGCTGGCCAACGCCGAGAGCGGCGTGGCACGGCTGCAGCACACGTTGGACCAGCTCCTGATGCTGGCGCGGCTGGACGGCCAGGTCGCCACGCCGGTGGACGCGCAGGCGGACGCGCAGGAAGCGGCACGTCTGGCCATCGCCGATGCCTCGGCCGCCGCCCCCGGCCGCGTCACGCTGGAGGGCGTGCCGCTGCAGGCCTCGGTGCCCGTGCCGCTGCCGCTGCTGGTGTGCGCGCTGCGCAACCTGCTGGACAACGCCTTGCGGCATGCGCCGCCCAGTACGCCGGTGGTGCTGCGCCTGGCCGGCGTGGACGCCGGCGTGGCGTTCAGCGTCCTTGACGAAGGCCCGGGGATGACGGCGCAGGAGTGCGAGCAGGCCCCGCGGCGCTTCTGGCGCCGCAATGGCGGCAGCACCGGCAGCGGGCTGGGACTGTCCATCGTCGAGTCGATCGCCCGGCGCCATGGCGGTGAGCTTGAGCTCTTGCCCCGGGAGGCCAAGGGCCTGGAAGCCCGGCTGCGGCTGCCTGCCGTGCGGGCCGCCTAGCGCGCAGGCGGATGCAGACGCGCGCCCGAGGCGTCGAAGGCCTCCACGCCCACAAGACACGCGGCGCGCATGCTCTGCGTCACGACGCAGAGCTCCTAGAGGCGGGCTTTGGCCTGCGGCATGAATGCGCAAGCCTGAAGAGAACCCGGATGGTGAAGTCGATTCACGCCCTCGCGTTGACACTGAGCACGCTGCCCTTGGTGCCGCATCCGATGCCGTCGGTCTGCACGCGTACCGGGACCAAGGCCGCCACGGGCAAGCGGGCTCGTTCGGGCGCAGGTTCCTTGCGGTGGAAGACGGGCGCCTGGTCGGGCAGCGCCATCGCCAAGATCTGGGCCGCTTCCTGCGGCAGCACTACCGGGCGGATCGCCTGGTGGAGCCGATCACCGCGATGCTGATGGCGCAGGTGACAACGCCACCGCGGTTCACGCAGCGCTGTGCGGCCCTTGACTGCTGCGCGCCAATCAAAGTGAGAGGCGCGTCAATTTGGATGGGAAGGACCGCGGGTCCGCCTCTTTCGAGCGCACCGAGGTCACGCAGCCGGTAGACGGCGTGCTGCGCAGGTCCGGGTGCAACCACTGCGCGCAGCTTGGTGCGCCGTGCCCCTTGGCCTCATCGAGCGCGTGCATCAGTCCAGGCGCCATCAGGCACCGAGGCCACGGGCATCATGCGCGCCCAATGATGTCAATGCGATTCACCCGACTCCAGGCCGACGGCCTGCTCCTGCTGGTGGCCCTGATCTGGGGCTCCGCGTTCGTGGCCCAGAACTGGGGCATGGCCCATATCGGCCCGCTCGCCTTCACCGGCCTGCGCTTCATGGTAGGGGCGCTCGTGGTGTTGCCGCTGGCCTGGCGCGAACTGCGCTGGCTGCACAGCCATGGCCTGCGACTGCAGGTGGGCGACCATGCACGCATTGCCGGGCTGGGTGCCCTGCTGTTCGTGGGCGCGGTGCTGCAGCAGGTCGGCATCCAGCACACCACCGTGACCAACGCGGGCTTTCTCACGGCGCTGTACGTTCCCCTGGTGCCGCTGGTGGGCTGGTGGCTGCTGGGCGAGCGTCCACACGTGCTGGCATGGCCGTGCGCTGTCGCTTGCGTCGCGGGCACGTGGCTGCTGTCGGGCGCCGGCGCGGTTTCCTTCAACGTCGGCGATGCCTGGGTGCTGGCCGGCGCGCTGCCCTGGGCCCTGCACGTGGCGCTGGTGGGCCGCACCGCTGAGCGCCTGGCGGCACCGTTCACGCTGGCCTGTGGCCAGTTCGTCGCCTGCGGGGCGCTGGCGCTGCTGGCGGCGTGGGCGCTGGAGCCCTGGTCGGTGCGGCAGGTGCGGCAGGCCGCCGGCGCGATCCTCTACACCGGCATCCTGTCGGTCGGCGTGGGCTTTACCGGCCAGGTGGTGGCCCAACGCTGGACGCGCGCCGCGGACGCGGCCATCGTGCTTTCGTCGGAAACGCTGTTTGCCGCGGTGTTCGGAGCCTGGCTGATGGGCGACCGCCTCGGCGCCACGGGCCTGGCTGGCGGAGCGCTGATCCTGGCCGGTATCCTGGCCGTTCAACTGCTGCCTCGCCCGCAGCCGCTGCCCGCGCATGCACCAGCCGGGACGGGCCGCGGCACCTAGTCGGGGACGCCGCCACTTCACCCGGTCACTGAGACACCCCGGCAGCACGGAATGGGTCCAGGACAGGCTCCTGGCCGAACAGCCGCGGGTGCTGCCATCCGTTGGCAGCCATCACGCGGGCTCCAGCGCAGCGTCGGCTGCCTGAATCCGGACATCCGCAATACGCCAACCGGCGGGCCTGTCGATGCAGACGCAAGCGTTCTTTCGCGCTCATGAGCATGTGAGGGTGCGCTGCGTGCACCAACCCGCGAACGGCGCGGCCGGGCCGCAACTTTGTGGAAGCTCCCCGGGCTTTCCCGTATCTCCCGGATGCTGCCCACCACTAAACTGTGCACACTTTGTTTTCTAAAGTGCACATTAAGTGAGGAGACATCGTGACAGCAATCCCGACTGCGGCGCTCAGTGCCGCACAAAGCGAGGGCCGGGTACAGACAACGAGCCCCGGCCGAGTGGCAGCTGCCAGCCTGGTCGGCACCACGCTGGAGTTCTATGACCACTTCATCTATGGCACGGCGGCCGCACTGATCTTTCCGAAGATCTTTTTCCCGCAGTCCGATCCCTTCGTTGCGACGCTCCTTTCGCTGCTCTCGTACGGCATTGCCTTCGTAGCGCGCCCGGTAGGTGCAGCCCTGTTCGGCGCGATGGGAGACCAGCGCGGGCGGCGGTTCGTGCTGATCACGACCTTGCTGATGATGGGCCTGTCGACCTTCCTTATCGGCCTGCTGCCTACCTACGATCAGGTCGGGCTGCTGGCACCCGTGATGCTGGCCCTGCTGCGTTTCATCCAAGGGCTGGCTTTGGGCGGGGAATGGGGCGGTGCCGCGCTCATGGTCAATGAGTTCGACACCAAGGGGCGCCGCCGAGGGTTCTATGGCAGCCTGGTGCAGGTGGCCAGCCCTATCGGGGTGCTGCTGGCCAACGGAGTGTTCGGGCTCATGAACACCGTCACCGACGACACGGCCTTCATGAGCTGGGGCTGGCGTGTTCCGTTCCTGGTCAGCCTGCTGCTGGTCGGCGTCGGCTACTTCATCCGCCGCACTGTGGCAGAGTCGCCCGTATTCCAGAACCTGGAGCAAGGTGACCAGAAGGCGCATTCGCCTCTGATCGAGACGCTGCGCAACCACTGGCGCCAAGTGCTCTTGGCCATCGGTGTGCGCGCCGGGGAAGGCGTCATCTGGTACGTCTTCTCTTTGCTGCTGCTGCTTTATGTGCCTACCCGACTCGGGCTGCCGCGCCAAGTCGCCCTCAACGCGGTGCTGTGGGGGGCTGCGGTCGGCGTGCTTGCCATCCCGGCGTTCGGTGCGCTGTCGGATGTCATCGGTCGCAAGCGCATGCTGCTGCTGGGTGTCGCCGCATCCATGGTCTGGTCGTTCGCCTACTTCCCGATCCTGGACACGCGTGACCCGACACTCGTGATCCTGGCCTCGGCCATTGGCATGGTGTGTCAGGCGGCGCTGTGGGCCCCGTTGGCAGCCTTCATCCCCGAGATGTTCGAGTCCAAGGTGCGCTGCACGGGTGCCTCCCTGGGCTTCCAACTGGCCGGCGTCTTCGGCGGCGCACTCGCGCCGTCCATCTGCGTCTGGCTGCTCGACCGCTTCCACAACCCTGTCTACATCTCCATCTACTGTGCCGTTGGCCTGTTGTTGATCGCCCTATGCGTGACCAAAGCAAATTCCCGAGCATGAACGAGACACCACGAGACTTCATCGGCTACGGAGCCCGCCCTCCGTCGTTCGAGTGGCCCGGTGGACGGCGGGTGGCCGTCAGCGTGGTCGTCAACTACGAGGAGGGAGGCGAGAGCTGCGTCCTCGATGGGGACCTCCACTCCGAGACGCTCAACAGTGACGTGACTGGCGCGCTGCCCCGGGCCGGGCGCCGCAACCTGGTGGTCGAGTCCCACTACGAGTACGGCAGCCGTGTCGGCCACTGGCGGGTGCTGGAAATCCTGCGCGAATGCGGCATCGGTGCCACGTACTTCGCCGTGTCGAGCGCTCTGGAAAAGCACCCCGACGCGGCCAAGGCCATTGTCGAAGCAGGCCATGAGATCGTCTCGCATGGTGCTCGCTGGATCGACTACGACCGTGTCGAGCCAGACACCGAGCGCGAGCACATCGTGCGCTCGCTTGATGTTCTGGAGCGCCTGTGCGGGGTCCGGCCACGGGGCTGGTACACCGGGCGTGTCAGTCCCAACACCCGCCGGCTGGTGGCCGAGCACGGTCTGGTCTACGACAGCGATGCCTACAACGACGACTTGCCGTATTGGACGATGGTGGGCCACAAGCCTCACCTGGTCGTTCCGTACAGTTTTGACTGCAACGACATGCGCTTTGCCTCGGCGCCAGGCTTCAACACGCCGGACGACTTCGTCCGGCACCTGCAGCGTTCGCTCGACTGCCTGCGCCGTGAAGGGGCCCACCGCTCCAGCATGATGTCCATCGGGCTGCACCTGCGGCTGTGCGGGCGTCCTGCCCGAGCCGAAGCCCTGCGGGAGTTCCTGCTGGGCGCGTCGAAACTGCCCGACGTGTGGTTCTGCCGGCGCGGAGAGATTGCCGATTTCTGGCGTGAGCGCTTCCCGGCCGCGATATGAACACCTTGTTCCTCAACCCGAATTCGAGCGCGGACATCACGGCGACGTTGCGACGCCACATTGCGGCGTGCGGCTGGCCTGCCGAGCGCTGGAGCGTGCTCTGTGTTGACTCCGCACCCAGGATCATCGCTTCGGCGGCACAGAACGAGACCGCGCAACGGGCCGCGGCGCCCATGCTGGCCGAGGCTCGCCAGAAATTCGACCGCGTGGTCCTGATGTCCTCGCTCGACACCGGCTACGAGACGGCACGTCGTCTCTTCGGGGATCGGGCCTACGGCTTCACGCGCAGTGTCCTGCGCGAGCGCGAGCGAAGGGGCCAGAGGCTGCAGGTCGTCACCTTCGATCCAAGCATGACGGCCCTGTACCGCCATGCCCTGGCAAGCGCGGGCGCCGATCGACTCGTCAGCCGCTGGAGCGTGATCGATCAGGCGCCGGCAGACGTGGCTGCCGGCCCGCACGCGGCGCTGCACCGGTTGCGCGACGTATGCCGCCGCTCGGCAGACGCGTCGGCCGATCCGATCTTCGTCATCGGTGCCGTGGCGCTCGAACTTGCACGGACGCTGCGTGAAGAAGGCCTGCACGAGATCATCGATCCCGTGGCCGATCTTCTGGCTTGGCTCGGGTCGCCGTAAAGGCGCGACAATGGCCGGGATGAGCGTCCCGACCGTTTCACTTTCCGAGGAAGACATCTACGAGATCGTCAAGGAGACGATCCTGTCGGCCCAGTTGCCTCCGGGCACGCGGCTGCCGGAGGCCCGGCTGGCACCGGTGTTCGGAGTCACGCGCGAGCGCCTGCGCAAGGTGCTGCGCCGCCTTGGCCATGAGAGCATGCTGGAGATCGTGCCCAACATCGGCACCGTCGTGCCGACGCCCTCGCTGGAGAAGGCCCGCGAGCTCTTCGAGGCCAGGCGGGTACTGGAGTCGGGTATCTGCATGCGGCTGTGCGAGCGCATCACCGATGCCGAGCTGGCGCAGATCCGCCAGCACTTGGCCCTGGAACGAGAGCTTGCTTCCGGGATGCGTTCGGACTTCATTCTCGCGAGCTCGCGCTTCCACGTGCTGCTGGCGAGCTTCCTCAGGAACGACCTCATCACCAGTCAGCTCGATTTCCTGCTGTCGAAGTCTGCCCTGTTCTCGACGTTCCACGACCCGCGCAACGTGTCGCTGTGCGCATGTCAGGAACACGAATACATCGCCGATGCG
Organism: Pseudomonadota bacterium; assembly: GCA_023410975.1. Lineage (GTDB taxonomy): Bacteria > Pseudomonadota > Gammaproteobacteria > Burkholderiales > Burkholderiaceae_C > Azohydromonas. Next base: position 31,762 of record JAEYPG010000462.1, on the reverse strand, counting down.
CTGGCCAGGCGCGATGCGGGCGCGGCCTACCACGCTTGCATTGCGCATCTCTCACTGATCGAGACCCGACTGCAGGCCACGCCAGCCAAGCCTGTCAAGGTTGATCTCTCGGCCGTGTTCGCGGCGGGCGTGGCGCAGCGGCTGCAGGCCTCGGCAGGCGGCAGACCGCAGTCGCCCGCATCCCGCCGGCCGCCTGCAGGCCGCACCACCGTGCGAGGCTGAGCGCAGGGACAACACCACCCGGTGCGCAAGCACGGGTGGTGTTGACTGCCGGCGCCACCCGGGGCGTCCCTTGCTTCGCCGCCGCAGGCAGCGGCCCGCAAGCCTGCCAGCGCAGCTTTCAGCGGGCCGCCGACATCAAATGCGGCTGGTACGGTCGCACGCGGGTGCCAGCTGGTCCGCCTGGGCGAGCCAGTGCCTGGCGATGGCCTCGCGACTGGCCACCCAGGCGCCGCCCTTCCTGCTCAGGTGGGCCAGGATGCGCTCCAGCGCCCCGATGCGTCCCGGCCGCCCGATCATGCGCAGATGCATGCCCACGGACAGCATGCGCGGTCGGGTCTCGCCTTCGCGCCAGAGCCAGTCGTAGGCGTCGCACACGTACTCGGCAAAGCTCGCCGCGGTATCGAAGCGCTGGGTGTGCTGGAACTGCATGTCGTTGGTGTCGAACGCGTAGGGCAGCACGAGGTGCCGCGCGCCGTCCACGTTGACGAAGTACGGCGTGTCGTCGTTGTAGGCATCGCTGTCGTACAGGAAGCCTTGCTCGCGCAGCAATCGCCGCGTGCGCGCGGTGCGGACCGAGCGGGTGTGCCACCCGACCGGGCGGCGCCCGACGGCGCGTTCGATGGTCTGCACGGTCTGTGCGATGCGTGCGCGCTCCACTTCCTCGGCCAGGCCCGCGTGCGTCTCCCAGCGGTAGCCATGCGCCGAGACTTCGTGGCCGCGCTCGACCGCATCGCGAGCCAGCCAGGGAGACACTTCCACGGCCCGCCCGCAGGCGCTGAGCGTGAACTGCCCGCCGAACCGGCTGAAGAGCTCGGCGATGCGCCACCAGCCCACGCGCGTGCCGTACTCGAAGTGGCTTTCGATGCAGGGGTCGTGCACCTCCTGCCGGTCGATGACCTCGTACACCGCCTCGTTGCGCGGATCACCGTCGCCCACCGAGAACTCCGCGCCTTCCTCGAAGTTGACGACGAAGGACACGGCCACGCGCGCGTTGGCGGGCCAGCGGATGTCGGGCAGGCGGTTGCCATAGCCGAGGAAATCGCGTTCGCTGGACGGGGTATTGATGTTCATGGGTTCAACCTCTCGAAACTGGAGCCAGGTGCACGCCGCCCGCGGGGTCGCCACCGCGACGGCGACCCGAGACCACGGCGGCCATCAGGACGAAGGCCAGGGCCACGGCCACATAGACGGCCACGGCCTGGCTGGTGCCATAGGTATTGAGCAGGGCCAGCGCCGCCACCGGTGCGAAGGCGCCTCCGGCGATGCCCGCAAGCTGGAAGCCGAGTCCGGCGCCGGTAAAGCGCACATGGGTCGGAAACATGTCGGGCAGAAAGGAAGCCAGCGGAGCCCACAGCGCCGCCTGGATGAACATGCCCACCACGCAGGCCGTCACGATCTGCGACGGCACGCCGCTGTCCACCATCCGGAAGAACACGAACGCCCAGGCCATGCCCGCCACGGCACCCAGCGCCAGCACCTTGCGGCTGCCGATGCGGTCGGCCAGGAAGCCAAAGAAGGGAATGGCCGCGATCTGCGTCACCGCGGCCAGCATCCCGGCCTGCAGCGCCACGGTCTTGGGCACGCCGATGCCCACCAGGTACACGGTCAGGAACAGCGAGAACACATACCAAGCGATGTCGCTGCCCGCTCGTGCCCCCACGGCCACCAGCAGCTTGCCCCAGTGGCGAGTGAGCACTTCCAGGAGCGGCACCTGCGTGGGCGCGTGCGCCTCGTGCCTCGCCAGTTCGAACTCCGGCGACTCGTCCAGCGAGTGCCGGATGTAGAGCCCCACGCCCACCAGCAGCGCGCTGGCCAGGAATGGCAACCGCCATCCCCACGCCAGGAAGGCTTCCTCCGACAGCGCTGCGGTCACCGCCGCAAAGGCCAGGTTCGCCAGCAGGAAACCGATCGGGCTGGCCACCTGCACCAGGCTGCCCATCAGGCCCTTGCGGTGCGTGCCTGACTCGGTGACCATCAGCGCCGCCCCGCCCCACTCGCCACCCAGCGCCAGGCCCTGCGCCAGCCGCAGCAGTGCCAGCACGGCCGGCGCAAACAGCCCAGCCTGTGCATAGGTGGGCAGCACGCCGATCAAGAAGGTGGACAGCCCCATCACCAGCAGCGTGATGAACAGCACCCGCTTGCGCCCGAGCCGGTCGCCGAAGTGGCCGAACACCGCCGCTCCGACGGGCCGTGCCGCGAAGGCGATGCCGTAGGAGGCCAGCGACAGCAGCAGCGCGGTACGCGGATCGTTCTGCGCGAAGAACAACTTCGGGAACACCAGGGCCGCGGCGGTGCCGTAGATGAAGTGGTCATAGAACTCCAGGCTCGTGCCGACCAGGCTCGCGGCAGCGACCTTGGCAGGGCTTGGCGGCGGCTTGGCGCCCCTGTCACGGTGAGGGATGGGCATCTGCACTCCAGGATGAGGAACCGGCGGAAGGAAGGCCATCGGCGCCCGCCACGCGTCCGATTGGTGCACACGTTAAATTGTTTGGTGCACAATCCGATCCACATTAACCCCGAGATGCCGCCCCGCTGGGGGTGTCCCTGTGTCATGGCCGCAGTCCTGGTCCTCAATCCCAACACCACGCCGTCGATGCTCGACGGCGTGCTGGCCGCCGCACGGCGCTTCATGCCCGGCGGCTGCGTGGTGGAGGGAGCCAGCGCGCAGCGCGGCGTCGCCGTGGTCGCCTCGCGTGCCGCCTACGCGATTGCCGCGCAGTCGGTGCTGGAGATCTGGGCCCGCTACCGCGCCGGCGGGCATCCACCGCCTGCAGCCGCCGTCGTCGCCTGCTTTGGCGACCCCGGCGTGCCGGCGCTGCGCGAGCTGGCCGGCGTGCCGGTGTTCGGGCTGGCCGAAGCGGCGTTGCGACGCGCGGGGGAAGAGTTCGGCCGCATCGCCGTCGTCACGGCCGGGCAGCCATGGCAGGCCATGCTCGACGAACTGGTGGCACGGCTGGCGTTGACACACCAGTACGCAGGCACCTTCGCCGCTGACACGACGGGACTTGCCGGGGTCGCCGATCGCCCCCGCTTCATCGCCGCCATGCAAGACGCGATCGACCGGGCACAGCACAGCGGGGCCCGCGCGATCGTCCTTGGCGGCGCCGCGCTGGCAGGCTTCGCGCCGGAGTTCCGCTCGTCGGTGCGGCTGGTCGATGGCGTGGACTACGCTTTCGCCTTCGTGGCGGCACAGCTGCACAGCAGCGCCGGCCAGGCGTGCCGGGCCGCCGTGCCGCCGATCGCGAGCGCCGGCCTCGCGCCGGAACTCGCGGCGCTGCTGGCATCACCCTGGCCCTGAATGCCCTGTCCCATGGAAAGAACCGAGAACGAGGTCTACCGCATCCTGAGCGAGCTGCTGCTGTCGGCGGCCTTCCCCGCCGGCGAGCGCCTGGGCGAGCGCGATCTCGCGAGCGTGCTGGGCGTGTCGCGCGAGCGCGTGCGCAAGGTGCTGCAGCGCCTGGGCGCGGAACGGCTGGTGACGCTCATTCCCAACCGCGGCGCCTTCGTCGCGACGCCAAGCCTGGAGTCCGCCCGCAGCGTCTACGATGCGCGGCGCATGCTGGAGGCCGGGTTGGTGAGGAGCCTGGCGCGCACCATCATGCCGGTGCAAGTCGATTCGCTGCGCACGCACCTTCGCCTGGAACAGGAGGCGGCACGCGCGGGCGACCGGGCGCGCGCAGTGCAACTCTCGGGGGCCTTTCATCTGCAGCTGGCGGCGCTGGCGGGCAACGAGTTCATCGCGGGCTACATGCAGGAGCTGGTAAGCCGCACGTCGATGCTGGTGGCCTTCCACGAGGCCGGCGCGCCGGCCTGCGGCGTGCATGAGCACGAGGACATCGTCGAGGCGCTGGCGCGCCGTGACGCGGAGGGTGCAGCGCGGCTGTCGGACGCGCACTTGTCGCTGATCGAGACGAGGTTGAAGGTCCACCCCGCCCTGCCCGGCCCGCGCGTGGACGTGCTCCAGGTGCTGCGCGGCAAGTGCGCGGAGGTGGACGCCGCGGCCGCTGCCGGGGCCGTGCGGCCATGAGCGCACAGCCTCCGGGTCTGCGTGCGGTGTGCTTTGCCGCGTTTGCAAGCATGGGCTCCATGCGCGTGTGCGACGCCATGCTCGCGGCGCTGTCCGCCGAGTACGGGGTCGGCACCGGCGACGCCGCCTGGGTGGTGGCTGCGTTTGCCGTCGCCTACGGCCTGTGCCAGCTGGTGTACGGGCCGCTGGGCGACCGCCTGGGCAAGCTGCGCGTGGTGGGCCTGGCCGCCTCGGGCGCCGCGGTCTTCAGCGTGCTGGCGGCGCTGTCCGCGTCGTTCACGTGGCTCGTCGCGGCACGGGCCGGCATGGGCGCGATGGCTGCGGGCATCATCCCGCTGTCGATGGCCTGGATTGGTGACCAGGTGAGCTACGAGCGGCGGCAGGAAACGCTGGCGCGGCTCATGGGCGCGACGGTCTCCGGGATGATGCTGGGGCAGTGGTTCGGCGGCATCGCCGCCGACCACCTGGGCTGGCGCAGCGCCTTCGCGTTGCTGGCGGTGCTGTTCCTGCTCGGGGCTGCGCTGCTGTGGCGGCAGCAACGGCAGGCGGCGGGCACGGCTGACGGCCCCGGCCACGCCGACGCGCCGAACCCGAGGCACCTTCCCTACGCGGCACAGGTGGCCACCGTGCTGCGCGAGCCTCGGGCACGGCTCATCCTGGCCGTGGTGGCCGCCGAGGGCGCGCTGGCCTTCGGCATCATGTCTTTCGCGCCCAGCCAGTTCGTGCGCCGCTGCGGCGTGTCCGCGGCCACGGCCGGGACGGTGGTTATTCTCTTCGGCGTGGGGGGCTTGGCCTACAGCCAGTTCGCACGCCGCTGGCTGCAGTTGCTCGGTGAGCGGGGCTTGGCCATGAGCGGCGGTGTACTGCTGGCCGCGGGCCTTGTGCTGGCGGGCTGGGCTTCCACGCTGGCGCCGGCCGCGCTGGGCTGCGGCCTGGCGGGCCTGGGCTTCTACATGCTGCACAACACCCTACAGACCCAAGCCACGCAGATGGCACCCGGCCAGCGCGGGACGGCCGTGACGCTGTTCGCGTGCAGCCTGTTCCTGGGCCAGTCGCTGGGTGTGATGGCGGCCGGCCTGGGCGCCGACCGCGATCTGCTGGACTGGCTCTTCACCGCGGCTGGTTTGGGACTGCTGGCCCTGGGCCTGACCGTCTCGCGTTACACCAGGTTGGCATAGCGCACGGTGAGCGCAGCGTCCGAACGCTGCGCGGATCATGTTGGAAAGCACTTTTGAATAGGGCTTATTTCCAGGCCAAAGAATGCACCAAGAAGGCAGCCAATAGCGCTGCCCACAAATGCTAATTCATCGCCCCGGTCATGCTCGGATTGCGACTGGTCACCATCGGTGCACCTGTTTTCGAGCCACGATACGAAGCAGCCACTGCAATGCACTCGCCACCCCAGAATAAAAGACTGCATGCACCAATTATTCTATAAATTCATCCCATCCGCTCCTGCAGAAATTCTTCATTTAAACCCCCATCTCAAATCAATCCACACGCAGCCGAATAGAAGATATAGCTCGACATATATTCGACCAATACTAAATCCTGAACGCCTGATTCCGCTTTAGCGGCTGCCAGTCGAAAAGACTGCTCCCCACCATCCTTGTGCGTGCGGCGTTCCTGCTGGCTCTAAGGGCTGGGAGGGAGCGACAGGCACAGCTCCCATCTCCAAGGTCGTTTCGCCCTGGCTGTCCAAATCGTTTTTCCACCAAAGAAGCAGCAGCGCCAACCCGATGCCCAGGCATCCCAGCGTCGTCACCACGATGAAACGCTTTCCCATGACACCTCCAATAGGGAAATTCCATGGCCTGGCGGCCTGACTCCCTGTAGCCATCACTTGGATTGGATTTTTCGCACGGCCGGCATCTCGTGCCCCAGCCCGAAAGCGCGTTACATTCCCGCGTAGTTGGGGCCGCCGCCACCTTCCGGCGGAACCCAGTTAATGTTTTGAGTCGGATCCTTGATGTCGCAGGTTTTGCAGTGCAGGCAGTTCTGCGCGTTGATCTGCAGATGTGCCTGGCCCGTAGCGTCTGGAACGTACTCATAGACGCCAGCCGGGCAGAAATGCGCTTCCGGTCCCGAAAATACCGCCAGGTTGACGCTCACCGGCTTACTGCCATCGCTCAGCCTCAAATGAGCTGGTTGGTTTTCCTGGTGGTTGGTGTTGCTCACGAACACCGAGGAGAGCCGGTCGAAGGTCAGCTTGCCGTCCGGCTTGGGGTACTCGATCTTCTGGAAATCCGCCGCCGGGCGCAGATGCAGGTGGTCCGGCAGCTTGCGCTGCACCGTCCACGGCGGGTTTTTCATGCCCAGGCGCGGCAGCAGCCACTGCTCCACGCCGGTCATGAGCGTGGCGGTGGAGCGGCCCTTCTTGAACCACTGCTTGAAGTTCTTGGCCTGCTGCAGTTCCGTGAACAGCCAGCTCTTCTCGAAAGCCTCGGGGTAGGAACTCAGCTCGTCGCCGCTGCGCCCGGCCTGCAGCGCTTCGAACGCGCTCTCGGCGCACAACATGCCGGTCTTGATGGCGGCGTGGCTGCCCTTGATGCGGCTGGCGTTGAGGAAGCCCGCGTCGCAGCCCACCAGCGCCCCGCCCGGGAACACGGTCCTGGGCAGCGACAACAGCCCACCGGCGGTGATGGCACGCGCGCCGTAGCACAGGCGCCGTCCGCCCTCCAGGTGCTTGCGCACTTCCGGGTGCGTCTTGAAGCGTTGGAACTCCTCGAAGGGCGACAGCCAGGGGTTCTGGTAGTCCAGGCCCACCACGAAGCCGATGGCAATTCTGTTGTCCGCCGCGTGGTAGATGAACGAGCCGCCGTAGGTGTCGGGCTCCAGCGGCCAGCCCGCGGTGTGCACCACCAGGCCCGGCTTGTGGTTGGCCGCGGGCACTTCCCACAGCTCCTTGAGGCCAATGCCGTAGCTCTGCGGGGCCTTGCCGGCGTCCAGGTTGAAGCGCTCGATGAGCTGCTTGCCCAGGTGGCCGCGCGAGCCCTCGGCGAACACCGTGTACTTGCCGAGCAGCTCCATGCCCAGCTGAAAGCCCTCGGTCGGCTCGCCTTCCTTGGACAGCCCGAAGTTGCCCGTGGCGATGCCGCGCACGCGGCCGTCGTCGGCGTAGAGCACTTCGGCGGCGGCGAAGCCAGGGAAGATCTCCACGCCCAGGCCTTCCGCCTCCTGTGCCATCCAGCGCACCACTTCGCCCAAGCTGACGATGTAGTTGCCATGGTTCTTGAAGCAGTCCGGCAGCAGCCTGTGCGGCGTGGCCTTGTGGCCGGTCTCGGAGAGGAAGAGAAATTCGTCCTCGGTGACGGGCTGGCGCAGCGGGGCGCCTTTTCCCTTCCAGTCCGGGATGAGCTCGGTGAGCGCGATGGGGTCCATGATCGCGCCCGAGAGGATGTGCGCCCCGGGCTCGGAGCCCTTTTCCAGCACCACCACGGAGATGTCGATGCCCTTCTCCGCAGCAAGCTGCTTGAGCCGGATAGCGGCGGCCAGCCCGGCGGGCCCAGCGCCGACGATCACCACGTCATAGTTCATGGACTCGCGCGGACCGTACTGCCGAAGCAGCTGCGCGGCACCATTCGCGCCACTGGTATTCATCGCCTCGGCTCCATGGCCGGTCGGGTTGGATGCCCCCCCGGGCGCAGGAACGCCGCGAAACCCCAGGTCAGCCCGTGCAGCACGATCCAAACCGTGAATACGGCCACGCCCGCAGACCAATGAGAGACCGCGCCAACCACCAGCGCCAGCAGAAGCCCCACGCACACACAAACGCCATCGTCCATCCGGTCACTACACTTCATCACGTCACCTCGTCTTGCTGCACCGGAGCGGCGGTCGAGCGAACTGATTCCCAGCCACCGCGGCGGCGTCAAGCCTTTGCCTGCCGCCTGCGTCACAGCGATCCCACAAGGGCCGGGATCGCCTCGAACAGATCGGCCTCAAGGCCGTAGTCGGCTACCGAGAAGATGGGGGCCTCCGGGTCCTTGTTGATGGCCACGATGATCTTGGAGTCCTTCATCCCGGCCAGGTGTTGAATGGCGCCGCTGATGCCGCAGGCGATGTAGAGCGTCGGGGCGACGATCTTTCCGGTCTGGCCCACTTGCCAGTCGTTGGGGGCGTAACCGGCATCCACCGCGGCACGGCTGGCGCCCACCGCGGCGCCAAGCTTGTCGGCCAGTGGGGTGAGCACCTCGGCAAACTTGCCGGCCGAGCCCAACGCGCGGCCGCCTGACACGATGATCTCGGCCGCGGTCAGCTCGGGACGGTCGGACTTCGTCAGCTCGCGGCTGACGAAGCTGCTCTTGCGGCTGTCGTCCACTGGAGCGATCGCCTCCACGGCGGCGCTGCCACCACAGGCCGGTGCGGCATCGAAGCCCGTGGTGCGCACGGTGAGCACCTTCACCGCGTCGCCGCTTCGCGCCGTGGCGATGGCATTGCCGGCATAGATCGGCCGCTCGAAGGTGTCGGCCGATACCACCTTGGTGATGTCGCTGAGCTGCGCCACGTCGAGCTTGGCGGCCACGCGCGGGGCCGTGTTGCGGCCGTTGGCGGTCGAGGGGAACAGGATGTGGCTGTAGCTGCCGGCCACGGCCAACACCTGTGCGGCCACGTTTTCAGCGAGCTGCGCGCTCAGCGCAGGCGAGTCGGCGTGCAGCACCTTGGCGACACCCTGCACCTGGGCGGCGGCCTGCGCTGCTGAGCCGGCGTTCTCGCCGGCCACCAGCACGTGCACCTCGCCGCCGCAAGCGACCGCGGCAGAGATGGTGTTGAGGGTTGCGCTCTTGAGCTGCGCGTTGTCGTGTTCGGCAATGACGAGGACGGACATCTCAGATCACCTTGGCTTCGTTCTTCAGCTTCTCGACGAGGGTTGCCACGTCGGCCACCTTCACACCGGCGCCGCGCTTGGGCGGCTCGCTCACCTTGAGCGTCGTGATGCGCGACGCCACGTCCACGCCGAGCATGTCGGGAGCGAGGATTCCCAGCGGCTTCTTCTTGGCCTTCATGATGTTGGGCAGCGTCACGTAGCGCGGCTCGTTCAGGCGCAGGTCCGTGGTCACCACGGCTGGCAGCGTGACTTCCACGGTTTCCAGTCCGCCATCCACTTCACGCGTGACCCTGGCCTTGCCGTCGGACACGGCGAGCACCGATGCAAAGGTGGCCTGGGGGAAATCCGCCAGCGCGGCGAGCATTTGGCCGGTCTGGTTGTTGTCGCCGTCGATGGCCTGTTTGCCCAGGATCACCAGGCTCGGCTGTTCCTTTTCCACGACGCCCTTGAGCAGCTTCGCCACGGCCAGCGGCTGCAGCTCCGCATCGGTCTGGACCAGGATGGCGCGGTCCGCGCCGATGGCCAGCGCGGTGCGCAGCGTCTCCTGGCAGACGGCAGGGCCGCAGGACACGGCGATGACCTCCGTGGCAACGCCCTGTTCCTTGAGCCGCACCGCCTCCTCGACGGCGATCTCGTCGAAGGGATTCATGCTCATCTTGACGTTGGCCAGGTCCACGCCGCTGCCGTCTGACTTGACGCGGACCTTGACGTTGTAGTCGACGACGCGCTTGACGGCGACCAGTACCTTCATGAGCTTCTCCAGGTTAAGGACTACGCCTGGCAAGGCGTGGAGTCGGTTGACGACGTACCGAATTGGGGAACGCGCTTTCCAGCGAAGGCATGTACGCCCTCCCGGCCGTCAGGGGTGCCTGCCGCTGCCGTGATCTCGCGTGCCTCGGTCTGCAGGTGCGCTTCCAGGCTGGTGTCGAAGCTCTGGAGCAGCAGCCGACGCGAGCGGCCCAGGGCCTGCGTGGCGGAGGCAGCGAGCCCGTTGGCCACGGTCATCGCCTCTTCCACGAGGCAGGCGTCGTCGACAACGCGGGTGACCAAACCCATCCTTTGGGCCTCTTCCGCGGACACGCGCCGGTTCGTGACGATCATCTCCTGGGCTTGCCGCAAGCCCACGAGCCTGGGCAGCCACCAGGACGTGCCCGCGTCGGGTGAGAGCCCCAGCGCCGTGTACGCAGCCGAGAGGTGGGCCGACCGCGCCGCCAGGACGACGTCGCCCATCATGGCAAGGCCAAGCCCTGCACCGGCAGCCGATCCGTTGAGCGCCGTCACGAGCGGCTTTTCCATGCGTGCCAGGCGCGACACCGCCGCGTGCAGGCTTTCGGTGATGTCCACCACCAGCGACGGCAGTGCAGCGCCGGCCGACGCGAAAGCGGTGACGTCGCCGCCCGCGCAGAACAGCTTGCCATGGCCGGTGAGCAGCACGCAGCGGATGTCGGCGTCGGTGTCGCAGGCGATGGCGGCTTCCAGCAGCGTCCTGGCCAGCGGCACGTCGATGGCATTGCCGTGCGCCGGCCGGTTCAGTGTCAACCGGGCCACGGGCCCGATGCGTTCGAGGAGCAGCGATGAGGAGGGGTTCATGCGGCGTTCGGGAGCGAATGACTTCACTGTGCCGCCGCGGCCTCGGCCGCGCGCCGTCCGAATGGACGATGGGATCTTCCCTTCTCAGCGCCAGTTCGGTGCTTCCACGCCGCCATCGACACCGAGGATCTTGCCCGTGATCCAGCGCGCGGCAGGCGAAGCCAGGAACAGGGCCGCAGCGGCGATGTCCTCTGGCTGTCCCAGGCAACCCATGGGCGTGCCATCCAGGAGTGCCTGCTTGCGTTCGGGCGTCAGGAAGGGTGCGAGCGCATCCGTCATGATGGTCCCGGGCTCGATGGCGTTGATGCGGATGTGCGGCGCGTAGTCCTGGGCCAGGTTGCGCGTGAGCTGGTTCAGCGCGGCCTTGGCCGCGCCGTAGGCGCTGAAGTGCTTCTGCGCATAGCGGGCGGCGGTGGACGAGATGTTGACCACGGCCCCGCCGCCGGCGTCGCGCATGTGCGGTGCAGCCTTCTGGATCAGCAGGTAGGCGGGCTGGACGTTCCAGCTCAGGACGCGGCTGAACTCGGCGGCGCCCATGCGCCGTGGATCGTTGGGGCCCGCGCCGCCGGCGTTGTTGACCAGCAGCGTGATACGGCCCAGCTCTTCGCGCGTACGCGCCACGAGCCGGTCCAGCGCCGCCTCTTCGGCAACGTCGCAGGCCACCGCGATGGCGCGGCGGCCCAGCGCGGCAATCTCCGCCGCCACGGCGTCGAGGTCTGATGGGGTGCGCGCAGCCAGCGCCCCATCGGCGCCGGCGCGCGCAAAGGCCAGCGCGCAGGCGCGGCCGATGCCCTTGCCGGCACCGGTGACGATGGCGACCTGGCCATCGAGGGAGAAGAGGGGCAGTACGGTGGTCATCGGTGCCTCCTGGGCAGTGAAGGAATCACCGATGCTCGGCGGCGCCACCGGCGCGGCCATCGTGCAAACGGACGATGCGGCCGGCGCGGTGCCGGCCGCCCGGCTGCCGTGCTCAGCGCGTGACGGCCGCGCGCAGCATCTGCGCGAAAGCGTCGCTGTAGGGAGGCAGCATGCCGAAGCCACGCCGCGGGTCCTGCGCCCCGGCCTGGTAGACCGTGCGGGTGTGGCTGAATTCCAGGAAACCCTCGCGGCCGTGGTAGCGCCCCATGCCCGAGGCGCCTACACCGCCAAACGGTGCGTCCTCAACGGCCGGGTGCATGCACACGTCACCCAGCGACACCCCGCCCGAGAGCGTGCGGTGCAGCACCTGCTCCCGCTCGGCGGCGTCGCTGCCGAACCAGTACAGCGCCAGCGGCGCGGGACCGCCGGCCACGGCCGCCAGGGCGTCCTCGAACGCCTGGTAGGTGCGCAGCACCAGCGCCGGCCCGAAGATCTCGTGCTGCATGATCAGGCTGCCGGCGGGCGGATCAATGACCACGCGCAGCGGCATGCGCCGCTCGGCTGCGCCCTGCGCGTCGGGCCAGCCGCCGGCCATGCGGACCTGTGCGCCGCGCTCGGCAGCGTCGGCGATGTAGGACTCCACGCGCGCGAAGTGCCGCTCGTTGACCACGGGCACCACATCGGCATTGCCGGCGATGGAGGGGAACAAGGTACGCCAGGCGGCGTCGAGCGCGCCGACCAGCGCCTCGGCCTGCGAGGCATGCACCCACACCACGTCGGGCGCAACGCACAGTTGCCCGCCGTTGGCGCTCTTGCCCACGGCGATGCGCGCGGCAACGTTCGCAATGTCGGCATCGCGTCCGACGAGCACCGGGGACTTGCCGCCGAGCTCCAGCGTAACCGGCACCAGGTTGGCTGCGGCGGCCTGCATCACCAGGCGGCCCACGGCGGTGGAACCAGTGAAGACCAGGTGGTCCCAAGGCTGCGCGGCAAAGTCGGCGCCCACGTCGGCGCCCCCCGTGACCACGGCCAGTTCCTGCGGCTCGAAGAAGGCTGCGACCGCCTGCTCCAGCACCTCGGCCGTGCGCGGCGTGAGCTCGGAGGGCTTGAGCACTGCCCGGTTGCCTGCCGCCAGCACGCTGGCCAGGGGCGACAGCAGCGTGTAAAGCGGCGCGTTCCAGGTGCCGATGACGCCCACCACGCCCTTGGGCTGGTACTGCACCCACGCGCTGGCGCCGAAGGCATCGAACGGTGCCATGGCAGGCCGAGGCTCGCGCGGTGTCCATTGGGGCAGGTGGTCGCGCGCATGCTTGAGCGAGGTCAGCGACCCCAGCACGTCGTTCATCAGCGAGAACACCGGCGAGCGGCCGCCGAAGTCGGCTTCCATCGCGCGGCACAGGGCGTCATGGTGCTCGACGACCAGGTCGATCACCCGCTGCAGCCGCGCTTGGCGCACGGTGTCCGGTTCGGGGCCGGAGGCAAGGAAGGCTGCGCGCTGCACGTCGAGCAGTGCACGCGCCGAAGTCGTCTGGGGCATGGCGTCGTCTCCTGTGTTGGTTGTTCCGGGGCCCGCGGCCCCGCGGTCCGCAATGATGGACACAGCCGCGCCAGGGTGCCGCGCAGCGCGGCGCTGCACTTCGTCCGAAGGGACGATGCCCGGCATGGCAGAGGCCGCCGACGATGGGCCCCCTCCACCGATGACCCCGCCGCCCATGCCGCATACCGTCTCCTGGCGCACCCATATGAGCCTGGTGTTGCTGACGCTGGTCTACGTCTTTTCCTTCATCGACCGGCAGGTACTGTCGATCCTGATCGAGCCGATCAAGCGCGAGTTTGGCGCCTCGGACACGCAGATGGGCCTGCTCAGCGGGCTGGCTTTCGGGCTGCTGTACGCGGCGCTGGGCGTGCCCGTGGGCCGGCTGGCCGACCGCCGCAGCCGGCGCAACATCGTGGCGGTGTGCTGCAGCCTCTGGAGCCTGGCCACCATGGCCTGCGGGATGGCGACGCAGTTCTGGCAGCTGCTGCTGGCGCGCATGTCGGTGGCCGTGGGCGAGGCCGGCGGCATGGCGCCCTCCATCTCCATCGTGTCCGACCTGTACCCCAAGCATCGGCGCTCCCTGGCGATCAGCCTGTTCATGATGGGCCCGCATTTCGGTTCCCTGGTGGGCCTGGCGCTGGGCGGCTGGATCGCGCAGCAATACGGCTGGCGCGCGACCTTTCTTTGGTTTGGCGCACCGGGTGTCGTCCTGGGCCTGCTGGTCTGGCTGCTGGTGCGGGAGCCGCGCCGCCAGGGCCTCACCGCCTCCGCCGCGCCCTCGGCGGAGCCGATGCTGCGCCAGGTGTGGCGGCTGCTGTCCATTCCGGCCTTCCGGTACCTGGCGCTGGCCTGCGGCATCGCCGGGGTGGCGGGCTACGGCTACGGCGTGTGGTCGCCGAGTTTCCTGGTGCGCAGCCACGGCCTCGACATCGCGCAGGCGGGCCTGCTGTATGGCGGTGCCAGCGGCCTGGGGGCGATTGCCGGCGCCATCTTCTGCGGCTGGCTGTGCGACCGGCTGGTGCAGCGCGACATGCGCTGGCAACTCGGGTTGCCCCTGGCGGGCGTGGCTTTGTCGCTGCCCCTGGCGCTGGGCTTCTTCCTGTGGCCCGCGGGCGGCCACTGGAGCGTGGGCGGTTTGCAGATCCCCCATGCCCTGGCCTTCGCGCTGGGCTTCGCATTTTTCGCCAGTTGGTGGCCGCCGCTGTCCTACAGCGCCGTGAGCCACATGGTCGAACCGGCTGAACGCAGTGTCGCGGCCGCGCTGCTGAACTTCTTCATCACCCTGTTCGGCGTGGGTGCCGGCCCGCTGGTTACCGGCGCCTTGAGCGACTGGCTCACCCCCCTGTACGGCGCCGAGGCGCTGCGCCATGCGCTGCTGGGCGCTGTGAGCCTGCTGGCGCTGACGCTGGTGTTCATGGCGCTGGCCATCGAGCCGTACCGGCGGCAACTGCATCGCCTGGGGGCTGCCGCCCCCGCCCTGTCCTGAAACCACTCCAAGGGAAACGACTGATGAACGACAAACCCGTGGTGCTGATCACCGGCGCCAGCCGAGGCATCGGCGCGGCCACTGCCCAGGCCTTCGGCCGGGCGGGCTGGCGCGTGGCCATCACGGCCCGCACGCTGAACGAGGAAAAGCCGCTGGCGCACCAGTTGCGCCGTCCCGACGGCACGCTGCTGTCAGGCAGCCTGTACCGAACGGCCCAAGCCCTGACCGCCACGGGTGCCGAGGTGCTGACCCTCCCGATGGACCTGCTGGACCCGGCTTCGCTCGATGCGGCGCTGGACGTGGTGATCGGACGCTGGGACCGTATCGATGTGCTGGTCAACAACGCCGTCTACCAGGACCCCGAAATGAACGCGATGCTGCTCGACCTCGACGACGCGGCGCTGGTGCGCACGCTGCAGGGCAACGTCGTGGCCCCATTCCGGCTGGCGCGCCGGGTACTGCCGCGCATGCTCGGACGCCGCGGCGGGCAGATCATCAATGTCTGTTCCGGAGCCGGCCAGAGCGACCCGCCGGTGCCGGCCAACCGGGGCGGCTGGGGATTCGCCTACGGTGCGTCCAAGGCGGCGCTGGCGCGCCTGGCCGGGTGCATCAACCGGGAGCATGGTGCACGCGGCATACGCGCCTTGAGCGTCAATCCCGGCCTGGTCAGCACCGAGGCCGTGACCGCGACGCTGGGCGACGGCGGCGTGCTCGAACAGCGCTTCGGTGCCATGCGGCCCGAGTCCATCGCGGCGGCGCTGCTGTGGCTGGCGACCGATCCGCGGGCCGCCGAGCTGGCCCGCAAGCCCAGCATGATCGACTTGCAGGCGCTGGTGCGCGAGCACGGGCTGGCGCCCTGAGGAGTCGGCGGGGCGCCAGCCGGCAGCCCCGCGCCAGCGGCCTCAGTTGCGCGAGCCGAGCCAGGCGACGCTGTTGAGGAAGATGCGCACGAGCTCGGTCTGGCGCCGCACGCCGGTCTTGGAAAAGATCGACCGCAGGTGCGCCCGCGCGGTGTTGCGGCGGATGTTGAGCGCCTCCGCGGCCTCCTCCAGCGACAGCCCGTTGGCCAGCTCGATGGCCAGCGCGCTTTCCGCGGGCGTGAGCTGGAAGAGCTGCTGCGCCAGCCGCACCGGCGGGTGCGCCTTGCCCTCGGTGTCACGGACGAACACCGCCACGCTGGGCCGGTGCTTGCCTTCCGTCCACTGGTCGGGCGAGATCGCCTGCACCACCACGCCCCAGCTGAGCTGGCCCGAGGGGCGGCTGACGGACATGGCCTCCGTGAGCCCCGCCTTCGACGCCTGCGGGTGGGTCAGGGCCTCGCGCACCAGGCGCTGGAGCTTGCGGTCGTCATTGGCATAGGTGGCCTCCAGCTGCTGGCCCACGACGCGCAAGCCATCTTCCATCTCCAGGATGCCGGCGGCCGCGGGATTGCACTCGATGACCTCGCCGTTCTCGTCCAGCACCACCACGCCGACCATCAGCTGGGCCATGGCGTGGCCGTAGAGGGAGTTGAGCTTGCGGTCCTGGTGGATGGAAAGGTGCAGGTTCAACGCCCGCTTGAGGTGCGGCACCAGGCGGCGGGCGAACTCGACATCCGCCGCCGAGAACGCCGGCGCCTGTTCCGGGCGCGTGACCCGGAAGCCGTACACGCTGCCGTCACTGGTGGCGAGGTCAACGGCCAGCACATGGAACACGCCATGAGGCTGGCACCAGTCGCGGTAGTAGGCCGAGGCGCGCCAGTCGGCATCGGGCAGGATGTCCTGGATCGTGACCACCTTGTCCGGCGTCAGCCCCTTGAAGGGACTCATCGCGATGTAGCGGTTGTGTGGCGACAGCACGCGCCGGTCGCCGGAGGCCGACACGATCAGCCCCAGGTCGTCCACACCGCCTGGGCGCACGATCAGCGAGGTGTAGTTGGCCCGCAGCTCCAGCCGGAGCTGGTCCAGGCAGTCGGCCCAGCGCGACGTGTCCAGCGGCACGTCGTAGATGGCACCCAGCAGGTTGCTGAAGCGCTCGATGGACGTGGCCGCCGCCGGGCCAGCGACCGCGGGCGCACCAGGGGTTGTCTCCATGTCCGCCTCTGTGGACGGGTCGTCAATGCAACTGCTCATCACGGTCTCAGTGTAGGGACGGCCCGTACAGGTGTGCATTGAGGAAAGCCCGCAAGCAAATCCAATTGGACACTCCGGGTATTAGATGATTTTTCGTATGGAAACATCATCCCGGCCTTCACAGTGCCGGATGGCGCTGATGCCAGGGCGCGGCATGCTCAAGCTGCGCGGCCAGCGACAGCAGCCGGGCCTCGTCCCCGAAGGGCGCCGCGAACTGCGCGCCTATGGGCATGCCCTCAGCGCTCCAGTGCAGCGGCACCGACATGGCCGGATGGCCGCTCATGTTGAACATGGCCGTGAACGGCGAGGCCATCATGGCCGACTTGACGTAGTCGTCGAAGGGCTGGTCGAGCGACATCTCGCCCAGCCTGGGCGCCGGCGCGGCCGTGACGGGCGACAGCAGGAGGTCGTACGTGCCGAAGAACAGGTCGAAGGTGCGCCCGACCTGGTCGAAGGCGCTGCGGGCCGCAAGCACCTGCTCGGCGCTGTAGCCGCGCGCCAGGTTGAGGCTGCGCCAGTTGATCGGCTCGAACTCGTCCTCGCGGGCGGCACGGCCGACGGCCTTCTCGCGCGCGCGGACGGTGCTGAGCATGCCGGCGGCCGTGACCACGCCCATGCCGGCGAACATCTCCGCGATCAGCTCCCGGCTCAGCAGCCGGGCCGGTGCGGGCTCGACGCTGTGGCCCAGCGACTCGCACAGCCTGGCCGCCGCGCGCGCGGCCTGGAGGCAGTCCGGGTGCACCGGCAGGCCGAAGAAGTTCTCCTCCAGCAATGCGATGCGCAGCCGCCGCGGAGGCCGCTCGACAGCGGCCAGCACGGGCTGCACCGGTGGCGCGCTGCGGCTGCCGGGCTCCGCGCCCTGGGTGAGCTGCAGCAGCAGCGCGCTGTCGCGCACCGAGCGGCTGATGGCATGGTTGATCGATAACCCCAACCAGCCTTCCAGCGCCCTGGGGCCCGCCGGCACGCGGCCGCGGCTGGGCTTGAGCCCGAACAGGCCGCAATGCGACGCAGGGATACGGATCGAGCCGCCGCCGTCGCTGGCATGGGCCATGGGCACCATGCCGCTGGCCACCGCCACCGCCGCGCCGCCCGACGATCCGCCGCTGCTGCGGGCCGTGTTCCACGGATTGCGCGTGAGCCCGAACAGCCGCGACTCCGTGGTGGCGGTCTGCCCGAACTCCGGCGAGGTGGTCTTGGCGAAGATGTTCAATCCCGCCGCGCGGTAGCGCTGCACCAGCGTGGAATCATGGTCGGCCACCGCGTCCTTGAAGAAGGCGCTGCCATTGGTGGTGACGGTGCCGGCCATCGCCACGCCCAGGTCCTTGAGGGCGAAAGGCACCCCCAGCAGCGGTGCGGACTCGGCGCGGCGCATGCGCTCACCTCGGCCCAGCGAGGACAGCCCGCGGGCCACGTCGCGAGCCAGCTCGAAGTGGCGCAGCGCGATGGCGTTGAGCCCGGCGTGGGTTTCGGCGCAGGCCATGGCCGCATCGAGCGCCTCAAGCGGCGTGACGTCCCCTTTGCGGATCCGCGCGGCCAGCTCGGTGGCGTCCCAGCGCCCGTATTCAGGCAGCCCCGCCACCCGTGCAGGCTCGGCCCGCAAGCCGAGCGACACCACGCCCGCTGCCGCCGTGGCCGCCGTGATGAATCTTCGCCGTGCGGCATCGCGTGGTGCGTCCATGGGGTCTGCGCTCCTCAAAGCCGTTCAATGATGGTGACGTTGGCCTGCCCGCCGCCCTCGCACATGGTCTGCAGCCCGAACCGCCCGCCGGTTCGCTCAAGCTCATGCAGCAGGGTCGTCATCAGCTTGGCTCCAGAGGCGCCCAGGGGATGGCCCAGAGCGATCGCTCCGCCATTGACGTTGGTGCGCGCCACCGGATAGTCCGTCTCCTTGAGCCAGGCCATCACGACCGATGCGAACGCCTCGTTGATCTCGACGAGGTCGATGTCGTGCAGCTGCATGCCGGCCTTGCGCAAGGCATGCCTGGTGGCCGGGATGGGGGCGGTAAGGTGCCAGATCGGGTCGTCGGCGCGCACGCTCAGGTGGTGGATGCGCGCGCGGGGCTTGAGGCCGTAGCGCCTGAGCGCGGTCTCCGACACCACCAGCAGCGCGGCCGCGGCATCGCAGGTCGAGCTCGACACCGCAGCCGTGATCTTGGGATAGGCCGGATCGACAGGCTCCAGCGAGGCCATCTTCTCCAGCGAGGCCTCGCGCGCCGTCTCGTCCATGGCCAGCAGGCCCGGCACCGCCACCACCTCCCGATCGAAGCGCCCGTCGCGGATGGCCTGCAGCGCGCGGTCGTGGCTGCGCTTGGCATAGGCCTCCATGTCCTCGCGCGACAGCTCCCAGTGGTCGGCGATGCGCTGCGCCGCATAGAACTGGTTCACCGGCGCGTCGCCGAAACGCGCACGCCAGCCGCGGCATTCCGCGAACGGCGTGGTGAATCCCAGCGCCTGGCCCGCCAGCATGGCCGACGAGATCGGGATGCTGCTCATCGTCTGCACGCCGCCGGCCAGCACCACGTCCATGGTGCCGCTCATCACGGCCTGGGCCGCGAAGTGCACCGCCTGCTGCGAGCTGCCGCACTGGCGGTCCACCGTCGTGCCGGGCACGTTCAGCGGCATGCCGGCTGCCAGCCATGCGGTGCGCGCGATGTCGCCCGCGAGCGAGCCGATGGTGTCCACGCAACCGAACACCACGTCGTCATACTCGGCCGCGGGCACGTCGTTGCGTTCGACAAGCGCCTTGATGACATGCGCGCCGAGGTCAGCGCCGTGCACTGCGGCGAGCGAGCCGCCGCGCTTGCCCGTGGGCGAGCGCAGCGCGTCGACGATAAAGGCTTCCTGTGCCATCGAGTCGGCTCCTGGAGTCACTGGTCGGGGAAAGTGGCGGCGGTGCCCAGCGGGGCGTCCTCGCACAGCAGCGCGTCGGCCAGGCGTGCGCGGTGGAACGCGCGATCGCCCCAGGCCGCGTCGAGCACCCAGGCCCGCTTCATGAACATCTGCAGGTCCACCTCCCAGGTGTAGCCCATGGCGCCATGCACCTGGATGCTCTTGCGCGCCGCGGTCCACGCGGCATCCGCGCAGGCGAGCTTGGCGTGGGAGACGCGCAGCGCGGTCTGCCGCTCGCCCTGGTCCAGCGCGACGACGGCGCGGTAGAGCACGGGGCGGGCAAACTCGATCTTCGTCACCACGTCGGCCAAGTGGTGCTTGACCGCCTGGAAGCTGCCGATGGGCTTGCCGAACTGCTTTCGCTGCGCGGCGTGATCCACCGCCAGGTCCAGCATGCGCTGCGCCAGGCCCACGAGCTGGCCGGCCGCGCCGAGCGCGCCGCGCTCCAGCGCCTGCTCCCACAGCGGCTGGGCAGCGGCTGCGTCGAGCACGCGCGTGGCGTCACCCGGTTCCCAGCGCACCTGCGCGAGGCGCCGCGAGGAATCGATGCTGGCCTGGGGCTCGACGTGCACCTGCTCGCGCCGAAGCGCGTGCAGCTCCAGCCCATCGGGTGTCGGATGCGGCAGCAACAACAGGTCGGCCAGGTGCGCGTCCGCCACCCATGGGTTGACCGGGTGGCCCACCGCGATGCGGCAGCCGCCGTCCACGATGCGCGGCAGCCAGGCACGGCGCAGCCGATGCCCCTCGGGCAGCCCGGCCAGCATGGCCGCGGCCACGCAGGCGGTGTCGGACAGCGAATCGGGAATGGCGTAGTAGCCCAGCTCCTGCAGCAGCAGCACCCAATCCACGTCGCCCAGCCCCATGCCGCCCTCGGCCTCGGGCACCGACAGCCCGGTGAGGCCCTGTGCCGCGATCTTGGCCCGCAACGACGGCGAACGCCCCTCGTCGGTCTGCCAGATCTCGCGCAGCGTCTCGGGTGCAGCCTCGATCATCAGCAGGCGGCTCAGCGAATCGCGGAACGCCAGCTGGTCGTCGGTAAAGCAAAAGTCCATCGGCTTGGCTCCCTCAGGCCTTGGGCAGGCCGAGCATGCGCTCGGCAATGATGTTGCGCTGAATCTCGTTGCTGCCGGCATAGATCGGCCCGGCCTGCGCGAACAGGAAGCCGTCGAGCCAGTCCGCCACCTCGGGATCGTGCATGAGCTCGGCACGCGCCCCGAGGATGCGCATGGCCGTCTCGTGCAGGTCGAGGTCCAGCTCGGACCAGAAGATCTTGTTGGTGCTGGCCTCGGCGCCGATGCGCGCCCCGCGCTGCAGCCGGCCCACCGTGTGGTACGACGCCAGGGTGTAGGCCTCGGCCCCCATCCAGGCCCTCAGCACGGCGTCCCGCAGCGACGGATCGCGGTCCGCGGCGGCGCGGTGGCGCTGGTAGAGCTGCACCAGGCGCTGCGCGCTGCGCTGGTAGCGCGCGGGTGAGCGCAGCAGCAGGCCGCGCTCGAAGCCGGCCGTGGCCATCGCGACGTTCCAGCCCTGCCCTTCCTCGCCCAGCAGGCTCTCCACCGGCACGCGCACGTCGTCGAAGAACACTTCGGCGAACGCGGGCAGCCCATTGAGCGCCTTGATGGGACGCACCGTGATCCCCGGCGTGTCCAGCGGCACCAGCAGATAGCTCAGGCCGTGGTGCCGGCTCGATGCCGGATCGCTGCGGAACAGCCCGAACATCCAGTTGGCGAAGATGGCACGCGTGGACCAGATCTTCTGCCCGTTGAGCACATAGTGGTCGCCGTCGCGCACGGCACGGCTGCTGATCGCCGCCATGTCCGAGCCGGCGCCCGGTTCGCTCCAGCCCTGGGCCCACATGTCGTCGCAGCGCGCCATGCGGGGCAGGAAGCGGGCCTTCTGCGCCTCGGTGCCGAACTCCATCAGCGTCGGGCCCAGCAGCAGGATGCCGTTCTGGTTCACGCGCAGCGGCGCGTCGGCGGCCCAGTATTCCTCTTCAAAAATCAGCCACTCGATGAGGTCGCAACCTCGTCCGCCCAGCTCCCTGGGCCAGGTGATGCTGCTGTAGCCGGCGGACGCCAGCGTCGCTTCCCACGCCCGGTGCTGCTCGAAGCCTTCACGGGTGTCGTAGCTGGCCAGGCGCTCCCGCGGCGCGTGGGTGAACAGCCAGTCGCGCACCTCGGCGCGAAAGGCCTTCTGGGCAGGCGTGTAACGCAGCTCCATGGGTTCTCGCTTTCTGTGGAATCAGAAGCGGGCTTCGCGCTTCTGCACGAAGGCCCGCCGCGTCTCGGCCGAATCCGGGCTCATGTAGGCCTGCAGGGTGAAGCCCTGCTCCCAGCGGTACTTGGCTTCGAGGTTGCCGTCCTCGATGCCGGTGAGCGCCTCCTTGGCGATGCGGATCATCGCGGGGCTCTTGGCGGCGATCTTCGCGGCCAGGGCCAGGGCCTCGTCGCGCAGCTGCTCGCGCGGCACCACGCGCTCGATGGCGCCCAGGCGCAGCGCCTCGGGTGCACCGATCATCTCGCCCGTGAAGAAGAGGTAGCGCGTCTTCTGCACGCCGAACATGCGCTGCAGGTGCGCCGCGCCGCCCATGGCGCCGCGGTCCACCTCCGGCAACCCGAAACGGGCATCCTCCGCCGCGACGACGATGTCGGCCGCGCCGCAGATGCCGATGCCGCCGCCGAGCACGAAGCCGTGCACCGCGGCGATCACCGGCACGGGATTGAGGTGCACCGCCCTGAACGTGGCGTGGTTGCCGGCATTGACCTCTACGATCAGCTCCGGGTGGCCGTCCAGCTCCTTGATGTCCACGCCGGCACAGAAGCCCCGGCCTTCGGCGCGGAGGACGATCACCCTCACCTCGCTTCGCCGCCCCAGGGCCTCGATGGCTTCGGCCAGGGCGCGCCAGCCGGCGCTCGGCAAGGCGTTGACCGGGGGATGGTCCAGCACGAGCTCGGCCACGCCGTTGTCGTGCACCGTGATCTTGAACGGTTCCTGCATGGTTTCTCCTCTTCTTCAGGCAGGCAGTCCCTGCAGCAGCACGGCACGTCGCTCCATGGCCTGCGCGACGATGCCGTCAATGACCTGGCGGCAGGAATCGAGCTGCCCGATGAGGGCGGCGACCTGCCCCGAGGACATCACGCCTTGCTCCGGCCGGCCCTCCACCATGGCCCGTTGCAGCAGCAACGGCGCGTTGCCCGCCATGACGGTCTGCGCCAGGCTGGAGGGGTCCTCGCGAACGGCCCGCAGCAGCACCGCCGCGGCATGGCGCAGGCTCATGCCGGTGTGCGCCTTCCATTGCAGCGCGGTGCGCAGCGCGATGAGCGTGCGGCGCAACGGGGCCGCCTGCTCCAGGCGCTGCAGCACCTCGTTGGGGATCATGCGCTGCGGCATGCCGTCCACGAGCGTCGAGACGCGGATGCGCTCCGGATCGCGCATGCCCACGTAGCGCTGCAGCGTGGCCGCAGGCACGCCGCTGTCGCTGGTCATCAGGAAGCGCGTGCCCATGGCGATGCCCTGGGCGCCCCAGGCCAGCGCCGCCAGCAGCCCGCGCCCGTCGTAGAAGCCGCCCGCGGCCACGACCGGCACCTGCACGGCATCGAGCACCTGGGGCAGCAGCACCGTGGTCGGCACCGAGCCGGTGTGCCCGCCGCCCTCGCCGCCCTGCACCGTCACCGCGTTGGCCCCGAGCTCGATGGCCTTGAGCGCATGCTTGAGGGCGCCCACGGTGGGCATGCAGACGATGCCGGCATCGCGCAGCCGGCCGATGGTCTTGCGGTCCGGCCCGCGGCCGTAGCTCACGGCGCGCACGCGGTGCCGCACCGCCAGGTCCAGCAGCTGCTGGGCGTTGGGCTGGAACATGTGGAAGTTCAGCCCGAACGGCTTGTCCCCGGTGAGCTCGCGCACGCGCACGATCTCGGCCTCGATGCGCTCGGGCGCGATGGTGGCGCCCGCCAGGAAGCCGAAGCCGCCGGCATTGCAGGTCGCCGCCACGAGCCCGGAGCCGGCGACGTAGCCCATGGCGGTCTGCACGATGGGATAGCGGCAGCCCAGCAGCCCGCACAGCGGCGTGCGCAGGAAGCCCTCGTCAGGCGGCCGCGGCAGGTCGTTCTTCATGCGGCCTTCCGGTTGGCCTCGGCCATGGAGCGCGCGTCGTGTCCGCCGAGGTGGTTCTCGGCCACCAGCTGGCCGTGGGCGTGCGCGAGCTGGTGGTAGCCATAGGCCATGTCCACGGTGGCCCGCAGCCCCTGCAGCTCCTCCGCCCGGTTGATCACCTGCTTGACCAGCGCAAGCGCCAGGCGGGGCTGCTGCGCGATGCGCTGCGCGATGGCCCAGGTCTGCTCGTGCAGCTGCGCTCGGGGCACGACGCGGTTGACCATGCCCATCTGGTGGGCACGCTGCGCGTCCATCTTGTCGCCCAGGAACAGGAACTCCTTGGCCACCCGCGTGTTGAGCTCGTGCGCGTGGGCGAAGTACTCCACCCCGGGAATGCCCATGCGCAGCACCGGGTCCTGGAAGAACGCGTCGTCGCTGGCAATGATCAGGTCGCACACCCAGGCCAGCATCAGTCCGCCGGCGATGCACGCGCCCTGCACCATGGCAATGGTGGGTTTCGGCGCATCGTGCCAGCGCCGGCACATGCCCAGGTAGACCTCCTGCTCGCGCGCGTAGTGGAACTCGGCACCGGGCTTGTTGCTGTGGTCCCACCAGAGCTGGCTGCGCGGCTCGAAGCGGCGGTTCACGTCGCGCCCGGGCGTGCCGATGTCATGCCCGGCGCTGAAGTGCTTGCCGGCGCCGCGCAGCACGATCACGCGCACCGCGTCGTCGTCCACGGCCCGGCCGAACGCGGCGTCGAGCGCATAGGTCATCTGCGAGTTCTGCGCGTTGCCGAACGCGGGCCGGTTCATGGTCAGCGTGACGATGCCCTCGTTCACCTCGTAGAGCACGGGCTCGCCGGTCTCGTAGACGGCCCGGTCCTCGCGCTGCACCAGCCGGTCGGCTGCGTGGGTGATGTCCATGGTGCCTCCTTCAGCCCAGCGCGCCGGCGCGCAGCCCATGAGGGTCCAGCCGCTGCAGCCACCGGCGCTGCTCGGCCGTGGGCTCGGGGGTGGTAGGCACGTCCTCGCCAACGAACAGCGGGAACCCCGTGGCCTGCTGCACCTGCTCCACGCCCACGCCGGCATGCAGGCTGCGCAGCCGCATCTGGTGATCCGGTCCGCCAAAGTCCATCACGCACAGGTCCGTGACGACCAGGCGCAGGTCGACCAGCTCATCGAAGCGCCAGCCCCGCGGCAGCCGCGCCGGGTTGAACCCGACCGAGGCCACCATGTCCACCTCCCCCGCGACGAAGACCTTGGGGCTGTGCCGCGGCACGAAGAACGAGTTGGCATGGTTGGCCGAGTTGCCCGGGAACCCGCGCACGCCCAGCATCTGCGCCTTGGGCCGCCGGTGGTCGGCGCCGATCATCGAGATGTTGGCCTGGCCCCAGCGGTCGATCTGGGTCGGTCCGACCATCGCGTGGCGGCGGCCTCCCCAGACGTTGTCGAAGATGCGCTGGAAACCCATGTGCCCTTCGCGCTGCACGCGGTAGTCGGCCAGCGGCCCGGTGCGGGGCCCGACCGGCACCGGCTCGCTCACCAGCCAGGCTTCGGAGTCGGTCATCATCAGGTCGGGGTTGATGGAGGCCATGCACAGCGAGGCCGCCAGGCGCGGAACGATGCCGATGCCGGTAGCCAGCACCTCGCCGTCGTCCTTCCAGGCCTGCGCCGCGGCGCAGATCAGGCGGTCCACCAGGTTCGTGTCATTCATGAATGGGCTCCTTAGAACACCGGCAGCGGCAGCTGGCGGATGGCATCGACACCGCCCACGCGCCGCAGGTATTCCTGCTCGGTGCAGTGCACGTACTGCTGCGCGTAGCGCTGCCAGCCGTCGGGCTCGCGGGCGCTGGCCGCGTAGGCCTGGAAGTGCGCCGCGTCGAAGCCGTAGAGCGGCGCACAGCTGCTGGGATGCGCGCCACAGGGCAGGTGCACCACACCGGCCGTCTGCGACCGCTCCCAGAACACGCAGCGCGCTTCCTCGCCCTGGGCGAAGAAGCGGCTGTCCACCAGCTCGTCGCAGCTCACGAAGGTCTGCTGCGACGCCCTGGCGAAGAGGTCGTCCATGTAGTGGTCCGGGCCCTTGATCTGGCAGACGCCCCGCGCATCGGCGCGGTCCACGTGCAGCAAGGCCACGTCCAGCGGCAGCGCCGGCACGGCGACCCAGTCGCGGTCGTCGTAGGGGCTGTCCACGAGCTTGATGTGCGCGTTGTGGCGCAGCACGTCGGTGCCCAGGCCGACCCGCGTGGGGATGTAGGGCACGCGCATGCCCGCGGCCTTGAGGCCGAGCATCAGCATGCCCTCGTCGAGCTCGCTGACCTCGATGGCGCCGGACTGGCGCGCCAGCCGGAAGTACGGCTCCAGCGGGATGAAGTCCAGCGACACGAACGCGAACACCAGCTTCCTGACCTTGCCCGCGGCGCACAGCATGCCCACGTCGGCGCCGCCGTAGGCCACCACCGTGAGGTCCTTGAGCGGGGAGCGCAGGATCTCGCGCACCAGCGCCATCGGCTTGCGCCGCGGCCCCCACCCGCCAATGCCGACGGTCATGCCGTCACGCATCTGTGCCACTACTTGCGCGGCGTCCATGAGCTTGTCCATGCCTGTGTCCTTCGCCCGACCCTGGGCCTGATGGAATTCATTCTGTGGACAGCGCCTCGCGCGTTCATCGTCCGATGGGACTAACGCGGCGGGACCAGGACGGCACGCGGCGCGCACGAGAAACAGCCCGCGCGAGGCGGGCTGCAGACTGGAGAACCAACGGCATGCCGGCACCGGGCCGTTGCGCTCAGCGCACCCGGATCCTGGGCGCCGGCGTGTCCCGTCGCATGCCGCGCAGGAACTGCTCCAGCGGCACCGGCGGCGCCACCTCGGGCAGCTGGTCCTTGTCGGGACGGCGCGCCCAGAACTCGCTCCAGCTGGGGAACAGGTCATGGAACGTGCCGCGATACGGCTCGCGCCCGGGCCAGCGCATCTTGAGGTCGCCGATGGGCGGCTTGTTGAGGTCGCTGGCGTACCAGTAGCACGGCAGGCGCCGGCGGAAGTGCCAGCGGCCCTCGATGCGCTCGTAGTCGTCCCAGTAGAGCATCTGCATGATCACCCACTCGGGGCCGCACTCGTGCTCGTTCTTGGAGTACACGACGCCGCAGGCGTGGTCGCGGTCGATGAGCTCGATGAGGTGCTGGCCCAGGTGGTGCGACGTGCCCGTGAACTGGTCGCGCAGCGTGGCGTCCTGCCAGGCCTTGAAATGCGCCCGGCCCACCTTGTCGCGCCCGACCCGGATGTCGGGCGCGAAGAGGTTGACGTGCGCGTCCATGTCGCGCATGTCCAGCGACAACGCATAGCGCGCCGCCAGCTGGCGGATCTCCTCGATGGACTCCAGGCGCTCGATGCGCTCTTCCAGGCTGCTCATAGGGCGGTGACCAGCACGGCCGAGCGCCCGCCGTCCACGGGCAGCACGGCGCCCGTGATGTAGGAGGCATCGTCGCTGCACAGGAAGGCGATGGCCGCGGCCAGGTCCTCGGGCTGGCCCACGCGGCCCATCGGGATCAGCTTCTCGGTGGCCTTGCGGCTGGCGGCGTCGGACAGCATGCCGGCCGTGGCCGGCGTCTCGACGACGGCGGGCACCACCACGTTGACGCGGATGCCCGCTGCCGCCCCCTCGGCGGCGGCGGCCCGCGAGAAGTTCAGGATGGCCGCCTTGGCGGCCGAATAGCCGGCCATCCAGGCCGTGCCCAGCGTGCCGCAGATGGAGGACAGGTTGACGATGGCGCCGCCCCGGCCCTTCATCAGCTTCATCGCGGTGCGCGTGCCCCAGAAGGTGCCGTCCACCGAGGTCGTGAAGTTGGCATGCCAGTCGGCCGTGCCCATTTCCTCGATCGAACCCCAGGTGTAGGCCATGGCGTTGTTGACCAGGATGTCCAGGCGGCCGTGGCGCTGCGCGGCGCCCTCGATGGCGGAGACGATCTGCTGCTCGACCCCCACGTCGGCCTGCACCGCCTCGGCCTTGCCGCCGGCCGCTTCGATCCGCGCCACGACCTCGCGCAGCGGCTCGCTGCGGCGGCCGCAGATCACCACCGTCGCGCCTTGCGCGGCCAGGCGCTGTGCCGTGGCCGCACCGATTCCGGTGCCGCCGCCAGTGACGAAGGCCACGCGCCCTTGAAGTTGAGTGCTCATCAACGACTCCTCAGAGGAAGGCGCTGCCGCCGTTGACCGCCAGGTTCTGGCCGGTGACGAAGCCGCTGTCCTCGCCGGCCAGGAACAGCGCCGCGGCGGCGATGTCCTCGGGCTCGGCCATGCGGCCCATGGGCACGCCCTTGATGATGGCGTCGGCCCATTCCTTGGGGATGCCCTGCATCATCGGCGTGTTGGTGGGTCCGGGCACGAGGGTGTTGACGCGGATGCCCTGCGCCGCGAGCTCGCGCGCCATGCTGCGCGTGAGGCCCATGAGCGCGGCCTTGGACGCGCAGTAGTGCGCCGGCCCCTCGCCGCTCGCGGCCGCGGTGCTGGCGATGTTGACGATGGCGCCCTTCACGCCGCGGTCGCGCATGGCGCGCACGGCCTCGCGCGCGCACAGGAACGCCCCGGTGAGGTTCACGCCGATGACGCGGTTCCAGGTGTCGTCGGAGATGTCGGCGAAGGCATCGACCGAGCCGATGCCGGCGTTGTTGACCAGCACATCGACTCGCCCGTGGCGCTGCAGCACCTGCTCGAAGCCTGCCTTCACCGAAGCGCTGTCGGCCACGTCGAGCGCCAGCGCAAGGCCGCCGTCGCAGCCTTGCAGCGTCTGCTGCGCCGCCTCCAGGTTGAGGTCGGCCGCCACCACCGTGGCGCCCTCCTGTGCGAAGCGGCGCACGATGGCGCGCCCCATGCCCTGCCCGGCGCCCGTCACCAGCGCCACCTTGCCCTTGAGCTTCATCCTGTCTCCTTGCGCCTTCACGCGAGGCGCGTGCAGCGCAGGGTAGGCACACGATGCCTGCAAGCCATCGTCCGAGGGGACTATCCCTGCACGGCAGCTGCTGCCAGGCGCTGCCAAGCCAGCTGCGCCAGCTCGCGCTTGAGCACCTTGTTGGAAGCGTTGAGCGGGAAACCGTCGAACACCAGCATGTGGCGGGGTACCTTGTAGTTGGCCATGCGGGCACGCGCCCAGCCGACGAGCTCGTCGGCCGCCAGGCTGGCCCCCGGGCGCAGCAGCACGCAGGCGCAGCCCACCTCGCCCATGCGCTCGTCGGGCACGCCCACCACCGCCACCTGGGCAATGGCCGGATGCGCGGCCAGCGCCTGCTCGATCTCGGCCGGGTAGCAGTTGAACCCGCCCACGATGAACATGTCCTTGAGCCGGTCGGTGATGCGCAGGTAGCCCCGGTCGTCAAGCACGCCCACGTCGCCGGTATGCAGCCAACCTTCGGCATCGATGGCCTCGCGCGTCGCGGCCTCGTCCTCGAAGTAGCCCTTCATCACGTGGTAGCCGCGCAGCTGCACCTCGCCGGGCTGGCCCGGCGGCACCTCTTGGCCTTGCGCGTCGACGCAGCGCAGCTCCGTGCCGGGCAGCGCGCGACCACAGGTCATGGCCACCGTCTCGGCACTGTCCCCGGGGTCGCACACCGTGGCGCAGCCGCCGCACTCCGTGAGCCCGTAGGCCGTGGTCACGTGGCGGATGCCCAGCTCGCGGCGCATGCGCTCGATCAGCACCGGCGGCACGCTGGCCGCGCCGGTGACCGCGCCCTGCAGCGACGACAGGTCGAAAGCCTGCAGCCCCGGGTGCGCCAGCATGCTCAGGAACAGCGTCGGCGGCCCGGGCAGGAAGCTGATGCGCTCGCGCCGGACCCGCTCCAGCACGGCCTGGGCATCGAAGACCTGCTGGGGGTAGACGGTCGCCCCGCGCAGGAAGGCCGCCACCCAGCCCGCCTTGTAGCCGAAGGAGTGGAAGAAGGGGTTGACGATCAGGTAGCGGTCGCCTTCCTCCAGCCCCACCACGCGCGACCATTCCGCGAAGGCGCGGATGGTGGGGCCGTGCGCGGACATCACGCCCTTGGGCCGCCCGGTGGTGCCGGAGGTGAACATCAGGTCCGCGGTGCTGTGCCCATCCAGCCCGGCCTCGCGGTGCGACAGGTGCTGCGGATCGACGCCGTCGGCCCGTGCCAGGAAGGCGTCCCAGTCCATGCAGCCCGCGGCGGCCGTAAAGCCCTGGCGCAGCACCACCACGTGTTCGAGCGCGGCCGGGCGCAGCCCCTGCAGCAGGTCCGGGTAGTACTGGCCCAGGAAGTCGCCGATGCACACCAGCACCCGCGTGCCGCTGCGCTGCAGGATGTCGGCCGCCTCCGGGCCCTTGAGCCGCGTGTTGAGCGGCACCAGCACGGCGCCGGCGGCGTGGATACCACACGCCGCCACGATCCACTCATGGACGTTGGGCGCCCATACCGCCACGCGGTCGCCCGCGGCCACGCCCAGCGCGATCAGCGCCCGCGCGGCCTGGCGGCTGCGCTGCAGCAGCTGGGCGTAGTCGATGTGCACCGCGCCGTCCACGATGGCCGCACGCCCGGGCCAGCGCCTGGCGGCGCGCTGCAGCATCGCGGGCAGCGTGGCCGGCAGCGCGGAAAGGGGAATCTGGATCATGGTTACTGGGGAAACTTGATGTGAAGCCGGTCGCTGGCGGGTGTCGCCTGGCAGGCCAGGGTCCAGGAGCGAGCAAGGTCGCGTTCATCGAGTGCCTCGTTGTGGCGCAGGTGCACCTGGCCCTCGACCACCTGGCACATGCACGAGGCACACAGGCCCGCCTCGCACGAATGCGGCAGCTCGATGCCGGCCTGGCGTGCGGCCTGCAGCAGCGTCTGGTCGCCCGCGCAGCGGATACGGTGCTCGGCGCCGTCGACATCGATGCGCAGCTCGGCCGACGCCACGGGCTCCTGCTGCGCCACAGCGGCGCCGGGCGGCGTGGCGTCCTCGTCCGGCAGCGACGCAAAGCGTTCGACGTGGATGAGCTCGTCGGCCGTACCCGCCTCGCGCAGCGCGGTGCATGCGGCATCCATGAACGCGCCCGGGCCGCAGACGAAGGCCTGCGCGCCGCGCCAGGGGCGCAGCAGCGAGGCCATCTGGCCCACGCCGGGCGGGCCCTGCACCGAATCCAGCCAATGAACCACCTGCAGGCGCTGTGGGTGGGCGTCCGCCAGCGTGCGCAGCGCCGGGGCGAAGATCACCGAGCGCTCATCGCGGTTGGCGTACAGCAGCAGCACCCGCCCAGAGCCCTGTGCCAGCACGCCGCGCAGGATCGAGAACAGGGGCGTGATGCCGCTGCCGCCGCCCAGCAGCACGAAGTCGCCCTCCAGCGAGCGCGGCGTGAACACGCCTGCGGGCGGCAGCACCTCGACTTCGTCGCCGGCGCGGATGCGGTCGCAGACCCAGTTCGAGCCGCGCCCCTGCGCCACGCGCTTGACGGTGATCCGAAGGCACCCTTCGTCCAGCCCCGGCGTGCTCGACATCGAGTAGCAGCGCCGCAGCACGCGCCCGGGCTCCACCGGCAGGTGCAGCGTGAGGAACTGCCCCGGCCGGTGCCGGAAGGCCGGTGCCTGCGCCGGCGGCAGCTCGAAGACCAGCGAGACGGCATCGTGCGTTTCCTGCACCACCTCTCGCACGCGCAGCCGATGCTTCATCACAAGGCTCCGCAAGAAACTCCGGCATTCATGCCGAGGAGGGATAGCGGTACGCGTGAAGCGGTAATGCACTCGGTGCGTGGTGTTGGCACGAACCTTCTCCTATGCTGTACGAAATGACAGTCCGCGTGCTTCGCCTGCGTATCAAGGATCGCCACGCCAAGTGGCTCTTCGAGCGCGCGCGCGAGGTGAATACGGTCTGGAACTACTGCAACGAACTTAGCCGCAAGGTCTGGGAGCGCGAACGGCGCTTCCTCAGCGGCTTTGACTTCTGGCCGTACCTCAAGGGCGTCACCAAGGAAGGACTCGGCCTGCCGGTACAGACCGTGCAGGAGGTTGCCGAGCAGTACGCGGTGAAGCGTCGCACGGCCAGGAAGACGCGGCTGGCGTGGCGCAAGTCCGGCGGCGTGCGGCGCAGCCTGGGCTGGCTGCCGTTCAAGGTTCGCACCATCCGCTACGCGCACGGGCAGGTCT
>JAEYPG010000442.1 GCA_023410975.1 Pseudomonadota bacterium | reverse complement strand
CCCTGAGCTTGTCGAAGGGCCTGTTGGCCGGTTGTGCCAGGGGCTTCGACAAGCTCAGCCCGAACGGGTTTTCTTTCAGTACCAATGAAGAACTGGAATCAGGCGGCGACCGTCGCCTCCATCGCCTTGCGCATCTTCTTCATCGCCGCGACCTCGATCTGGCGGATGCGCTCGGCGCTGACACCGTACTCCGCCGCCAGCTCGTGCAGCGTCTTGCCGCCGGAGTTGTCGTCGTTCACTTCCAGCCAGCGCTGTTCGACGATGCGGCGGCTGCGCGCGTCCAGCGCGTCCAGCGCGCGCAGGATGCCGTCGCTGGCCATCACGTCGCGGCGCCGCGCCTCCAGCACCCGCGTGGGCTCGCTGCCTTCGTCGGCCAGGTAGGCAATGGGCGCGAAGGTCGCCTCCTCGTTGTCCTCGCCCTGGGGCTCCAGCGCCACGTCGCCGCCCGACAGGCGCGTTTCCATCTCCAGCACTTCCTCGGGCTTCACGTTGAGCTGCTCGGCCACCGTGCGCACCTCGTCGCCGCTGAGCGAATTGCGATAGCTGCGGCCGGCCTCGGCCTCGTTCTTGAAGCCCTGCTTGAGCGAGCGCAGGTTGAAGAACAGCTTGCGCTGTGCCTTGGTCGTGGCCAGCTTGACCATGCGCCAGTTGCGCAGGATGTATTCGTGGATCTCCGCCTTGATCCAGTGCAGCGCGTAGCTCACCAGCCGCACGCCTTGCTCGGGGTCGAAGCGCTTGACGGCCTTCATCAGGCCCACGTTGCCTTCCTGGATCAGGTCGCTGTGGGGCAGCCCGTAGCCCAGGTACTGGCGCGACACCGACACCACCAGTCGCAGGTGCGACAGCACCAGCCGGCCCGCGGCCTGCACGTCACCGTGTTCGCGCAGCCGCTTGGCGCAGTCCTTCTCTTCATCCGCCGTCAGCAGCGGGATCCGGTTCACGGCCGAAATGTAGGCGTCCAGGTTGCCGAGGGACGGCACCAGCGTCCAAGGGTCACGCAGAGCAACAGCATTCGCAGTGGACATGTTCATGGAGTGCTCGGACTGGAGAAATCGCGTTTGGTTCCCAAAATATTAGCACTCGCCTGATCTGAGTGCTAATGCCGGACTGTCCAACGGCCGGCGCGCCGCGTGCCCTCCTTGACGGCCGGCCGGATAGTGAAAAGACCCGGGTAAGCCGAGGTTTTTCATCGCGGCTGGCATGCCGGCATCCGCTGCTGCGGGCTGACGCCGGCGCGCGTCACCAACGGGCCACCTGCGCTGTGTTCCCTCTGCGTCCACCGGAGCCTGTTCTTGATCTGCTCAAGGGCTTGACCGGGCAGGTCGGCAACGGTTGCGCGGGACGCCTCGCCCAGCAAAAAGCCCCGCCATCGCGAGGATGTGCGGGGCTCGTCGGGAGCCGGGCCGGGTGGCCCGCTGCTCGGCTGAGGCTTACACGTTGAACAGGAAGTTCATCACGTCCCCGTCCTTGACCACGTATTCCTTGCCTTCGGCGCGCATCTTCCCGGCGTCCTTGGCCCCTTGCTCGCCCTTGTAGGCGATGAAGTCCTCGAAGGCGATGGTCTGGGCGCGGATGAAGCCGCGCTCGAAGTCGGTGTGGATCACGCCCGCGGCCTGCGGCGCGGTGTCGCCGATGTGGATCGTCCAGGCGCGCACTTCCTTCACGCCGGCGGTGAAGTAGGTCTGCAGGCCCAGCAGCTTGAAGGCGGCGCGGATCAGGCGGTTCAGGCCCGGCTCGTCCTGGCCCATCTCGGCCAGGAACATCGCGCGGTCCTCGTCTTCCATGTCGGCCAGCTCGGACTCGGTCTTGGCGCAGATCGCCACCACCGGCGCGTTCTGCCCGGCGGCGTATTCCTTCAGCCGTTCCAGGAAGGGGTTGTTCTCGAAGCCGTCTTCCGAGACGTTGCCCACGAACATCGCGGGCTTGGCCGTGATCAGGCACAGCGGCTTGAGGATGACCAGCTCTTCCTTGCTGAACTCGATGGTGCGCACCGGCTTGGCCTGGTCCAGCGCAGCCTGGCACTTCTCCAGCACCTTGACCAGCGCCGCAGCTTCCTTGTCGTTGCCCGAGCGCGCGGCCTTGACGTAGCGGTGCAGGCTCTTCTCCACCGTGCCCAGGTCGGCCAGGCACAGCTCGGTCTGGATCACCTCGATGTCGGCGATCGGGTCTACCTTGCCGGCCACGTGGATGACGTTCTCGTCCTCGAAGCAGCGCACCACGTTGACGATGGCGTCGGTCTCGCGGATGTGCGAGAGGAACTGGTTGCCCAGGCCTTCGCCCTTGGACGCGCCCGCCACCAGGCCCGCGATGTCCACGAACTCGACGATGGCCGGCACCACGCGCTCGGGCTTGACGATCTCCGACAGCTTGTCCAGCCGCGGATCGGGCAGCTCCACCACGCCCACGTTGGGCTCGATGGTGCAGAAGGGATAGTTCTCGGCAGCGATGCCCGCCTTGGTCAGCGCATTGAAGAGGGTGGACTTGCCCACGTTGGGCAGGCCCACGATGCCGCACTTGAGGCTCATGGAAAGGGTTCCGGGTAAGAGGGCAGACGAAGGCCCGGACAGGGCTGAAGGGCCGAAATTCTAGTCGCCCGGCCCTTCAGCCTCCCCACCGCGGGGGATGGACGCCGCCCGCGCGGCGTGCATTCACACCGCCAGCGACGCCTCCACGCCGCCGCCCACGCGCAGCACCTGCCCCGCGCCAGCCTCGATCACCGCGTTCATGGCGAAGGTGATGCGCCCCTTCATGCGCGGATCGGCCCGGTAGCCCGCCAGCGTGTCGCCGGGCTCGTGGCCGCGCTCGCCCGTGGCCGGATCGACGTTCGGGATCGAGCAGCGCACGCAGGGTTTCACCAGTTTCAAGCGCACGCCGCCGTCCAGCTCCAGGGTGTCGATGAAGTCCTCGCCGTTGGCGTCCTCCAGCCCGTCGAGCACCAGGTTGGGCCGGAAGCGCTCCAGCGTGACGGGCGGCTGGCCGCGCGCCGCCAGCCGCGCGTTGAGCTCCGCCAGCGAGGCGGTGGAGGCCACCAGCAGCGGGAAACCGTCGCTGAAGGCGTTCTCGGCTTCCACGCCGGCGCTCCACGCCGGGTCCGACAGCCGGCGCTGCGCCGGGTCGAAGCGCACCAGCCGCAGCGGCTGGCCCACGGCGGCCTCGAACCAGTGCGCCGCCGCGTCGCCCTGGTCCAGCGCCGCGACCTCGTCGTCCCACACCTTCACCTGGCGCGGCGTGCCCTGGACGGCCAGCGGCAGCGCCAGCGGGAGCATGTCCGGCGCGTGCAGCAGCAGCGTCTCGCCCTCGAAGGAGGGCTTCACCAGCTGCAGCCGCGGCCACTGGCGCTGGCTGGCGAAGTCGCCCTCGGCGTCCACCAGCATCCAGGCGCGGTCGTATTCGAGCCCGGTAGGCGTGAGCAGCGCCTGCTCCAGCGCCAGGCCGGCACAGGACTTCACGGGGTAGATGCTCAGGGCGTGCAGGCGCAGGGAAAGGTCGCTCACGGCAGGACTCGGCAGGAGGGCAAATGAGGGCGCCCGGGGCGCGGGCGCCGGGCAGGGCGCGGCATCGTACTGCCGCGCCTGTGGCGCGGCGGAGGGAAAAGCGCCGCTGCCTACAATCCCCCGCATGAGTTCCTACGACATCGCCGTGCGCGGCGCCGGCGCGGTGGGCCGCAGCCTGGCGCTGGCCCTCTCGCGCCAGGGCCTGGGCGTGGCTCTGCTGGAAGCGCCGCCGCGCCAGCAGGGGCCCGACGTGCGCACCTACGCGCTCAACGCGCAGGCGGTGAACCTGCTGCGCAGCCTGAAGGTGTGGGACGCGCTGCCGGCCGACGCCGCCACCGCCGTCTCCGAGATGCTGGTGCATGGCGACGCCCACGGCAGCCAGCTGGAGTTCTCGGCCTGGGGCCAGTGCGTGGACGCGCTGTGCTGGATCGTGGACGCGCAGGCGCTGGACGAGGCCCTGGCCACGGCCGTGCGCTTCGCCCCGCACATCACGGTGCTGCCGGCCGACGCCCCCGTGCAGGCGCAGCTCACGGCGCTGTGCGAGGGCAAGCACTCCGCCGCGCGCGAGGCGCTGGGCGTGGATTTCGAGGTCAAGCCCTATGGCCACACCGCGGTGGCGGCGCGGCTGGTGGCGGACCGGCCGCACCAGGGCGTGGCCTGGCAGTGGTTCCGCAGCCCCGACATCCTGGCGCTGCTGCCCTTCGACCGGCCGCAGCGGGGCGTCTCCTACGGCCTGGTGTGGTCCATGCCCGCCGAGCGCGCGCAGGCGATGCAGCAGCTCTGCGACGCCGACTTCGAGGCCGCCCTCAACGAGGCCAGCGGCGGCGCCGCCGGGCAGCTGAAGCTGGACGGCCCGCGCGTGGGCTGGCCGCTGCAGCTCTCGCGCGCGCAGCGCGTGTGCGGCCCGGGCTGGGTGCTGCTGGGCGACACGGCGCACACGGTGCATCCGCTCTCCGGCCAGGGCCTGAACCTGGGCCTGGGCGACGTGGAAGCGCTGGCGCAGGTGATCGCGCAGCGCGAGCCCTGGCGTCCGCTGTCCGACGAGAAGCTGCTGCGCCGCTACGCACGCCAGCGCGCCGTGCCGACGCTGGCCATGCAGCAGCTCACTGACGGGC
The DNA here is from genome assembly GCA_023410975.1 of Pseudomonadota bacterium. Classification (GTDB taxonomy): domain Bacteria; phylum Pseudomonadota; class Gammaproteobacteria; order Burkholderiales; family Burkholderiaceae_C; genus Azohydromonas. Next base: position 3,559 of record JAEYPG010000442.1, on the reverse strand, counting down.
TGCTGCACCTCTTCGAGCACGACACGCCCGTGCTGCGCGAACTGCGCAACCATGGCCTGAACCTGGTCAACAACCTCACGCCGCTCAAGCGCTGGCTCGCCGGCCGCGCGCTGGGCACTTGAGCCCGCTTTTGCTGTCAAACCCAGGGATCTCCGTTCGGGCTGAGCTTGTCGAAGCCCTGCCGCACAGCCGGGCTGCAGCCCTTCGACAGGCTCAGGGCGAACGGGACCGTGGAACGAACCACCCGAGAAGGGACAAGTCATGAACACGCGCACGCTGGCCCGCCTGGGCGCCCTCAGCCTGCTGGCCGCCGCCGCCCTGGGCGCCTCGGCGCAGGAGGCGCAGATCCGCAAGAACCTGGCAGAGCGGCTGCCCAACCTGCCCAAGATCGACGAGGTCAGCCGCACCTCCGTGCCGGGGCTGTGGGAGATCCGCATCGGCAACGACGTGATGTACACGGACGACAAGGGCGACCACATCATCCAGGGCCAGATCGTCGACACCCGCACCCGCACCAACATCACCGAGTCGCGGCTCAACAAGCTCAGCACCATCGACTTCGCCAGCCTGCCGCTGAAGGACGCGGTGGTCATCAAGCAGGGCAGCGGCGCACGCAAGATGGCCGTGTTCGTGGACCCGAACTGCGGCTACTGCAAGCGCTTCGAGAAGGACCTGGCCGCCGTCAAGGACGTCACGGTCTACACCTTCCTCTATCCCATCCTGGGGCCCGATTCCGACGCCAAGTCCAAGGCCATCTGGTGCGCCAAGGATCAGGCCAAGACCTGGCGCGACTGGATGCTCAGCGGCGTCACCCCGCCGCGCTCCATGGGCGATTGCGACACCGCCGCGCTGGAGCGCAACGTGGCCTTCGGCAAGAAGCACCGCGTGCAGGGCACGCCGGCCGTGGTGTTCGAGGACGGCACCCGCGTGCCCGGCGCCATCCCGGGCGCCGAGATCGAGAAGCACCTGGCCGAGAGCAGCCGCAAGTCCTGAGGCCGCGGGCCTTGAGGCGTCCGCTGCCCTGTGGCGCCCGGCACGAAGGGTCAGCCGGCTGTAAGGGGGGGCAACGGCACAATGTTGCACATGCATACGCCCGTGACCGTCGCCCCTTCCGGCCCCTACGTACCCGTGCAGCCCGCGCTGCGCCTGGGCTACGCCGGCCTGATTCCTTTCGTCCTCGGCGCGCTGCTGGTCTGGTTCGTGCGCCCGGACGCGCATCCCTACGTGGTGGCCGCGCTGGCCGCCTATGCGGCGCTGATCGTCTCCTTCCTGGGGGGCATCCACTGGGGGCTGGGATTCATCCACGGCCAGCCGCGGCTCTTCACCTGGGGCGTGGTGCCCTCGCTGGCGGCCTGGGTGGCGCTGCTGATGCCGCCCTATGCCGGCCTGGTGCTGCAGGGCGTGCTGCTGGTCGCGTGCTACCTGGTGGACCGGCGCGTCTATCCCACGCTGGGGCTGCAGTCCTGGCTGACGCTGCGCTTCCGTCTCACCGCCGTTGGCGCGCTGAGCTGTTTCCTGGGCGCCGCGGGCACCTGAACTGCCCGCCGCGGCTCATCCAGCGGGGCGCCGGTGCGGCGGCCCGCATCACCCACGCATCACCCCGACCGCAGCCATGATCCATTACCGCATCGACGTCGAGGACGCCCCTTCGCATCTCTGGCGCGTCACGCTGAGCGTGCCGCGGCCCGCCGCCGAGCAGCGCCTGAGCCTGCCGGTGTGGATCCCGGGCAGCTACATGGTGCGCGAGTTCGGCCGCCACCTCTCGGGGCTGCAGGCGCGCCAGGGCGACGCGCCCGTGGCGCTGCGCCAGCTGGACAAGACCACCTGGCTCGCGCCCTGCGCGGGCGAGGCGCCGCTGGAGGTGAGCTGCCTGGTCTACGCCTTCGACACCTCGGTGCGCACCGCCTTCCTCGACGCCGACCGCGGCTTCTTCAACGGCACCAGCCTGTGCCTGCGCGTGGAAGGGCGCGAGCATGAGCCGCACCAGATCGGCTTCGGCCGGCTGCCCGAGGGCTGGGAGGTGGCCACGGCCATGCCGGCGGTGGAGGGCGGCGCGGCGCTGACCTTCGGTGCCCCTGATTACGACGAGCTCATCGACCACCCCTTCGAGCTGGGCCGCTTCTGGCGCGGCGGCTTCGAGGCCGCAGGCGTGCCGCACGAGTTCGTGGTGGCCGGTGCCTGGCCCGGCTTCGATGGCGAGCGGCTGCTGGCCGACGCGCGGCGCATCTGCGAGGCGCAGATCGCCTTCTGGCACCCGCAGGACGAGGCCGCGCCCTTCGGGCGCTACGTCTTCCTGCTCAACGTGGTGGAGGACGGCTACGGCGGCCTGGAGCACCGCGCCAGCACGGCGCTGATCGCCTCGCGCCGCGATCTGCCGCGCCGCGGCGTGCCCGCGACCCAGCTCACCGACGGCTACGTCACGCTGCTGGGCCTCATCAGCCACGAGTACTTCCACAGCTGGAACGTCAAGCGGCTGAAGCCGCGCGAGTTCGCGCGCCTGGACTACGGCCAGGAGAACTACACCGAGCTGCTGTGGTTCTTCGAGGGCTTCACGTCCTACTACGACGACCTGCTGCTGGTGCGCGCGGGCCTGATCGACGAGGCGCGCTATCTGAAGCTGGTGGCCAAGAACCTCAACGGCGTGCTGGCCACGCCGGGGCGCTTCGTGCAGAGCGTGGCGCAGTCCAGCTTCGACGCCTGGGTCAAGTACTACCGCAGCGACGAGAACACGCCCAACGCCACCGTGAGCTACTACGCCAAGGGCTCGCTGGTGGCGCTGGCGCTGGACCTGACGCTGCGCGGCCGGGGCGAGGGCTCGCTGGACGAGGTGATGCGCACCCTGTGGCGCGACAGCGGCGGCGGGCCCATCGGCGAGGCGGACGTGGAGCGCGCGCTGGAGCAGGTGGCCGGCCGCTCGCTGGCCGAGGAGCTGCACGCCTGGGTGCACGGCACCGAGGACGTGGCCCTGCAGCCGCTCCTGGCGCGCATGGGCGTGGCGTGGAAGGCCGAGCCGCTGCCCTTTGCCGCCGCGCTGGGGCTGCGCCTGAGCGAAGGCCCGGTGACCGGCGTGCAGGTGCGCTCGGTGCTGCGCGGCAGTGCCGCCGAGCGCGCGGGCGTGTCGGCCGGCGACGAGTTGCTGGCGGTGGACCGCTGGCGCGTGCGCCGGCTGGACGACGCGCAGCAATGGCTGACCGTGGGCGCGCCCTTCGAGCTGCTGCTCGTGCGCGGTCAGCGCGTGCTGAGCTGCCACGTCGAGCCGCCGGCCCAGGCCCCGACCAGCGTGACGCTGGCGGTGGACGGGCAGGCGGGCGAATCGGCGCGCGCGCTGCGCAAGGCGTGGCTGCAGAGCTGAGCTGCGTATCCCGTTGTCGCTTGTCATGGCGGCGCCTTGACCGCCGCCTGAATGCCTGTGGTTTCCCTCCAGAAGCGCCGCCCTCGGCGCCGGCTGCGGCTGGCGCTGCTGGCGCTCGCCGTGCTGCTGCTGCATGTCTGGCTGATCAACGACATCGCCGTCTCGCTGCCGCAGCCCGACGCCCCGCCGCCGCGCATGGAAGTGGCC
>JAEYPG010000350.1 GCA_023410975.1 Pseudomonadota bacterium | reverse complement strand
GCTCCGCACACGATGACCTCGGTGGCGCTCAGACCGTCAACGAGTGCGTCATGCATCCATCGGGTGAGATGCTTGATCCGGAGGCATGGGGTCCTGCCCCGGTGTTTTGCCTTGAGAGTGATCTTGTTGCGTGTGGGCTGCGTATTACAGCGCAATGGGGACGTGGTGGACGCTGCGCCAAGCGCCCCATGATCGACAAACACCAGAAATCTCTGGAAAAGCCTTACTGCCAGGGCACTGCATTCTCACCACAGCCCTCAATTTCGAGAGCAACGATGCCGATATGACCGAGTTTGCCTGCTGTGAAATGCATTACGAGTAACAGGCGGGCAAGCGGCAGGTCGCTGACGGATGTCACGCGGCGTCTTCTCGCGCATCATCATTTGACCACTCAGTAGAGAGACTTCATGCAACCCGGTAAAACTTCAGTCGTGCAGTTGTTCAGCGCGCCCACGCAATACGCAATTCCCGTATTCCAGCGTGGATATGTGTGGACGTTAGAGAAGCAAGTTGTCCCGCTGTGGATGGACATTGAAGACCGGGCCATGAAGGTCTTGGAGCGCAATGAACAGGCGAAACAAGTAGGTGCCCAAGTACTCAAAGCGCCACAGAAGCACTTTCTCGGTTCTATCGTGTTGTCGCCTGTAGGTAACGCTTTCGGTCGTGTCCCGACCTATGAGGTCATCGATGGACAGCAACGTACCACTACGTTGCATCTGCTGTTGCTGGCGTTCCGCCATGCTGCCAGACAGTTGGTCGACTCACCCGTGCCAGGAATGTTGGATAATCTTGTCCGCAATCCGGGGCCGTACAACGTTGTTTCCGATTACCACAAAGTCTGGCCGACACAGGCTGGGCAGGACGATATTACTCTGCTCGACGGAGCGCAAGATTGTCAGGCGGTATGCCTGCAGTACCCTGCTAGGCAAGGAAACAGGAGGCTCGAGCGGCCTTTGATGGTTGAGAGCTATCTCTACCTCTACCATGCTTGCCTTATTTTCATGCGCGGCGTACAGCTGGCCGATGTCCTCAATGAGAAGACAGAACAGACCTATTCAGACGCCATTGTTCACGCCATTCGCAATGACAATGAAATCGTAGGAGCCAGTCCTGAGTTGCCTCTTCTGCCTACCTACACTGAAGCCTTGTACATGGCTCTGCAAGAGCTGGTGCAAATCATGACCCTGACTTTGGAGGCGGAAGATGATGCACAGATAATTTTTGAGTCGCTAAATGCCCGTGGGGAGCCGCTACTTGCATCAGATTTGATTCGCAACTTCGTTTTTCTAGAGGCATCTCGCAAGGGTCTGAACGTCAATGGGTTGTACTTCAGGCACTGGAAGTCCTTTGACGAGCAGCCTGACCAAGGCAAGGGAGTGACGGCTAACCGCTACTGGCGGGAGAAGGAGCGCCAGGGGCGGCTCACATACCCAAGGATCGACCTGTTCTTTCACCACTATACGGTTATGCGACGTCAACAAGAGTCCGTGTTCAGCCATGTGTTCGAGGAGTTCAAAGAATGGTGGCAGAATGAACACAGAGACATTGATGCAGAGCTAGCCCGTGTTGTGCGCGCGAGCAACCATTTCCGGGATCTGATCTCGCCGGAAGGGGACGACTACCTTGCCGAATTCGCTCGACTGGTCAAGGCACTTGATGTCAGCACCTTGACGCCGCTTTATCTGTCGTTGCGCGAAAAAATAGATTCTTCTAGTCCCAAACTCAGGCAGGCCCTTGGAGACTTAGCTTCTTACATCACCCGGCGCGCCGTATGCGGATACACGAGCAAGGGTTACAACAAGTTGTTTGTGCGCCTGCTTGGGGAAGTAGCCGGCGCGGAGGATCCGGCTGGCGCCTTGCGGGCTCACCTGCTTAAGCTCGGTGGCCACAGCCAAGTATGGCCTAGCAACGCAGAGTTTATTGAGGCGTGGATGGAGCGCGAGGTTTACAAGGAACTGCGGCCGGCGAAGGTATGCGCGGTGCTCCGCGCTTTAGAGTACGCATCCAGGACGCCGAGACAGGAAAACTTCAAGGTCCCGCCGCAGGTTGAACTTACCGTTGAGCATGTATTGCCGCAGTCCTGGCAGACGTCCATGTACTATGTGATCCCCGGCATGGACGAATCCAAGCGGCTGGCACGTATGCGGGCGGTACAGACCTTCGGCAACCTGACTCTGCTGACCCAGCCCTTAAATAGTGCAGTGAGCAACGGTCCTTTTCTTGACCAAGAGTACGAAGGCAAGTCCATCAAAGGAAAGCGCAGTAGCTTCAGGGACAGCCTGCTGATACTCAATGCGTACTTTCAACAGTCCAACATTCAGCAGTGGGCTGATGCTGAGATACGAGCACGTGGGCAGCATCTATTGCAACAGGCTTTAGTCCTGTGGTCCAAACCCTGAGTTTGTGTCACTGCTGGCGGCCACGGCGATGGGCTCCAATAGCACAGCGCGCCGGACGGTGCGCGCCAGGACCAACTGTGCGCGAGTAAAGCGGGCAACCGAAGCATGCCCTTGCTGAAGGTAGAAGGCACTGAGGCCGTGCGCCGGGATTAGCCGTTTCCCGCGCCCGAGGCATGCCGCTCGCATAACACTTCCTGGCTTGGCGTAAACCTGAGTGTTCCCGGGCCGCCACAGCGCCCGCATGTGGCCAGCGCCAGATCCCCGGCGGTGCGTACCAGGTCGTCCAGGCCGTCGCGCAGGCGCTGCTCCTGCGGGTTGACGACCCGGCCTTCCACCCACGGCGACAGCGCGAAGTAGAACCGCAGGCCACCGAACTTCTCCTTGATCTGCCGGATCTGGAAGGTGGCGGCCTGGTGGTCGTCGAGCCGGGCATCGAACGCGGCGCACAGCGTGTCAAGGATCTGCAGCCACCCCGGCGGCACGTGGCTCATCGCCAAAGGGCGGGCGCCCTTGAAGAGCCGCGGGTACCGCTCGACCAGAATGTCGAGCACGTCGTCGTTGTCAGCCTGCTGCGCAATCATGCGGAAATCCTTCAATTGGGTTTCAGCTGAGTCCACGGTCCACCGGCCGGACCTGGTCCACGCCGCCGCTCGCGCTCGCCAGACGTTCCTCGACACGCGCGGCCGCATGTATCTCCTGCTCGATGCGGTGTGCAACTTCCGGCAGCGGCAAGTCGAAGACGTCGGCATCAACTACGGCCCACAGCGCCTTCCTTGCCGCCGGAGTGATCTGGCGCATGAGCTCGGCCAGGAACGGGCAGGCCGCGAACACCATGAGGTGGCCATGGGACTGGTGCGAGATCTCGCTCTCGAGACGGTGCGCCACCACCGGGGCGAACTCGTGCAGGCGTCGGCGCAGGGGACAAAGGTCGCGATGCCACGCTGCGCGACGCAGGCCTGCTGCCACCCGCCGCCTCGCGTTGCACAACCGGTTGCTGCTCGGTGCCGCCGGCCGGCCCGGGCGGGACTCGACGCATCGTGTCGAGCACCAGCCATTCGCCCGCGCTGCCGCCGCGCCTGAGCAACCGCGCCTCGGTGGCGTTGGCGATCAGGATCAGTTCGTCTTCCATCGTGGCGTGCTCGGTTGGCATACGCAGGTCTTCGACGCCGCGGCGGTTTCGGCGTCATCGGGTAACCTTGTTGATCATGCACCAGATCCGACGTGAGGTCACGTCGCGGTGGGCACCCTGGAGTCTTGATTGACCGCTGTGATGCGGAGACAGGCGGGCCCGTTGTCCGATGCACGATCCGGAGCGCTCGTGCGCTGGATACCCGAACCTTCTCTCTTGCGGCTTGCACCGGCGCATTCACGAGGAGCGGGTGCATGGCCAGTGTTGCCAAGGCGGCACTGGCTCACGCCATGAGCCAGTGGCTGCCGGAAAATGCCCTCCTGTATCGGGCCAGGTGTCGCGCTGAAGCGGCTGCCAGGCCATGCGGGCCAAGAACGACAAGCAGGGGCAGGAGGGACGGAAACATGTGGATCATCACGCCGCTGGGCTTCTTCAGCATCGTGTGCAAGGGCGACGACAAGGCCGCCGGCACGCTGACCGTAGGCACGAGGGTGCGCGGCGACCTGGAGGCGCTGCGAGAGGTGGCATTGCCCGCGCTCGAGCCCATCGAGGGCGGTGCGGGAACGGATTACGCTTGGCGCGCCCGCGCGCCGCGCGAGCAGGTGCAGGCTGTGCTGGCCCGGCTGGCCGGCGACGTCGACTACGCCAACTTCAAGTCCGAGGTCGCCGCCCGCCAGGGGCACCAGCGCGCGGGTCTGTACGAGGACGTCTGGTCGGTGCTGTACCGGCTGCAGGACGATCCCGCCTCCGGAGCCCGGCCGCTGCAGCGCCGTCGCATGCCGGCCTCGATACCCAGGGCCGATGCCTACGGCGGCGTGGTGAGTGATGGGCAGGGCCGCGTGCTGCTGCGCGAGCCCCGCAGCCACTACGGCGGCTACGTCTGGACCTTCCCCAAGGGCCGGCCCGATCCGGGTGAGACGCCGGAGCAGGCCGCACTGCGCAAGGTGCGCGAGGAGACCGGCTACGCCTGCCGGGTGACGGGCTTCATCCCCAAGGTCTTCAAGGGTTACACCACCGGCACGGCCTTCTTCCTGATGGAGCCCGTGGGTGGGCAGGGCGTGTTCTGCGACGAGACCCAGCAGACCTGCTGGGCCGACTTCACCAAGGCGCGCGAGCTGGTCGGGCTGACGAAGATGGCCGTTGGCCGTGAGCGCGACTTGGCGGTGCTGGCCGCCGCCGAACAGGCGTTGGCTCGATGAGCGGGACACTGCTCGCGGGACGGTACTGCGGCACTTGTGGCAACACGATGCGCGCGCGTCACATGGAGTTGTCGCGGTGCACGCAGCAGGTCGGGCTGGATGCGGCCACCGGCAGGCCGGGAGAGGTCATCCACGTGCTGGCCGAGGAGAGGCTGCTGGACTGGTGCGATGAGGGGTGCTGGCAGCACAGGGAACCGCAGGTGGCGCAGGCCTTCGGCCTCAAGGCGATGTGGCCGTCCGTCCTTTCGGCTGCACACCACCTGCGGCGCCTGCGGCCGTCCGGTGGACCGCTCGCTGCCTCACGTGATGCTCAACGTGCACGACATCGAGGACACCTCCACGCCGTGGCTCTCCAGCGCCCGAATGCACGAGGACCGGGAATTCGCGGTGCTGTGCGCGACGTGCGCGCCGGCGGCTGTTGCCGAGGACGCCACGGTGCAGGTACAGACCGAGGCTCGGGAAGGCATCGAACAGGCCCAGGCGGGGTGAGCCAGATACTGAATGGCGCGCGACGACAGCAGTCCGGACCACCGTGCTGGCCTGCGACATGTGCCGCCCTGGTCTGATGGGGCAGCCCAAGCTCTGGATCAGGCGCAGAAACAAGGAAAAACGAGTGTTGAGGCTCAAGAGGAAGGAGGAACAGATGGCAAGAGTGATCGTGGCTTTGGCATTGCTGGTCTACGCCGGCGCGGGCATTGCCTCGGCCTATCTGCCGCAAAGCCGGATGTCCACCCTGGTCGTGGTCGCCGGCGCTGCGCTGGTGATAGCCGCCCTGGTGAGCATCCTGGCGCAGCTTGGCCACGGCGACTCCCCGTGACGGCGCTTTCTGCATCCCGCCCCGGTGGCTTTCCTGTCAGCGACTCCGGCATGGCCTTGCGCCTCGATGGCCTGCCTTCACGGGGGAAGTCGCTCGCCTGGCGGGCATACTGCCGCCCCATGCGAAACGAGGTCCGAACCACAGGGACGGCGTGCCTTGCAATCGGGGGTCCGCCAGGTGTCGCGATGGATGCGCGCCTGCGCTCGGCGATGCTGTGCCTGCAGGAGCTCCGGGGCGCGCCGACCCTCGAGGCCTGCCACGCGGCAGCCGTCCTGGCCGGCGTGAGCCTGATCGACGCCGACGAGTGCGACGACGGCGCCTGCTGCTGCCCGCGGTGTCCGTGGCGGCGCACGGCGGCCAACTGGCGCGCCCACCCGGACAGTGCAGGCGGCGCGGACCTGCAAGGGGTAGCGTGATGGAACGGGTTGCGGTCCTCGACTTCGAAACTACAGGCCTGAGCCCGGACCTGGGCGACCGGCCCACCGAGATTGCCATCGCGCTGGTGGAAGACGGCCACATCGTCGCCCGCTTCCAGAGCCTGATGAACCCGGGCCGGCGCATTCCGGCCTTCGTCACCGAGCTCACCGGCATCACCAATGCGATGGTGGCCGCGGCACCCTCGGTGGATGAGGTCATGCGCGAGGCCGCACGCTTCGTCGGCGCGCTGCCGGTGGTGGCGCACAACGCGTCGTTCGACCGGAAGTTCTGGGTTGCGGAGCTGCAGCGGCTGACGCTGGACGCGGACAGCCCTTTCGCATGCACCATGCTGCTCTCGCGCCGCCTGTACCCCGAGTGCACGAGCCACAAGCTTGGCGCCCTGGTGGAAGCGCTGGAACTGCCCAAGTCCGGACGCGCCCACCGCGCGATGGTGGACGCGGAGATGGCTGGCCACCTGTGGTGCCGCATCCATGCCGACGTGGCCCGGCGCTGGGGCGTCACGCAGGTGAACCACGCGCTCCTGTCGCGCGCGCAGGCCACGCCCCGCGCGCAGATCGATCGTTTTTTCTCGCAGCAGTGCCAGGCAGCCTGAGCATTCGGGCTGCACGCCCCCGCCACGATGAGTTTCGAACCCGTCATCCATCGCACGCAGTGCCGCGTCGTGATCGTCGCCAACGAACAACGCCAGGTGGCACCAGCGCCGGCCTTGCTGAAACGAAGGCGAACAGGCCGGTTCTCAGGCTCAAGGCCCGGTCGCCGGCAGCAGCGCTACCGCAAGACGACAAGCTGGCTACCGCAGGCATGCCGCCCGCCAGCCCGCGCAGGAGCGGCTGAGGAGCGCCGCCTGGCGGCCAAGGCCGATGCCGCGCTTCGGGTGCTCGCCGAGCACTTTCCCAGCCTCTTCACCAGCGAGCACCAGCGAGCGGCCGATGGCCATCGGCACCGGCAAGGTGCTTGACGCCGAGCGCAAGGCCGGCCGTCTGCCGCTGGGCTGCATCCCGCTCAAGCTGGCGCTTGCCTCCTGGGGCACTTCCGACGCCTACTTCGCGGCCGTCGCGGCTGGCGACGCGCGCTTCAACCTGGCCGGTGAGACTGCAGGGAAAGTGACGCCCGAGCAGGTCGCCTACGTCCTCCAGAAGCTCAAAAAGCGCCGCGAATCAGCCGCGGCCGGGCAGGCACTGACGGGCGAGGGGGTGGTCCCCGCGCTCCCTGGGCACCATGGTGAAGTTGGACGTTCCCGGAGGTACCAATGACCCACGAGAAGTACCTGAGCCACGTCTTGCCGCGAACCGTGCGCGACTGGATCGCCGCAGCCCAAGCCGCCGGCATGACCGGCGTGCGCATCGACTTCGACGGCAACCGCATCACGCGCGTGCGACCTGACCACGTGCAGCCCGGCGGCACGCTGGTATGGGACGAGGGCGGCATGGCCGTGTGCTTGCCCATTGACGCGAACCCGGCCGGCGCCTCGCGCGAGCTGCGCGCCGCCGGCAGGGACCAAAGCGAGCTGATCGAGCGCAGTAGCGCCGCTGACGGTCTGCGCTCATAGGCCCGTCTGGCAGGGCCTGTGGCTTCCTATCGCGTCCCAGCGGCTTTCGGCGCGCCGGTCGTGCGCTCCATCACCTCGCGCCGATCCGGGAAGGGTGTGATGACATCCATTACTGGTGGACCAGCCACGCGGCCTGCGCCGCCGCGGTCAGCGCCACCAACGCTGCCAATTGAGCAGCGCCAACAGCTTGCGCAGGCGGGGCTCGACCGGCCCGTAGTTGATGGCCTTCAGCGAGTCGGAACTGCCGCGCCGCCGGTCACCGGCCCGCAGCATGCGTGCGATCTCGGACCTGGGGTGGACGGACTCCGCGTGCAAATAGGTGCGCTTGCGGTTACGTCCAGTTGCTTGCGGTCAATTTAGGGTTATTGCTCATTGGTCGGCCCAGACGCCAGCTGCAGGCCGATGGCAGCACCCATTTTCACAAGTAGAGTCAGTGCCCCACTTCCTGCGCCGAGGCAGCGATGTCCGCCTTTGCCGACCGCTTCGTTGGATGCGACTGCCTGCCTGGGCGGCTGAGCGAATTCGACCGGGAGCACTTCTTCTCCCTTACCAAGGCTGACGTCGAGGCCGTGAAGGATCAGTTTCGGGAGGGGCACCAGCTGGCTGCCGCGCTGATGGTGCTGTTCATGCGTGTGGCCGGTCGGCCGTTGGATGGCTTCACCGTCCTGCCGCGCAACCTGCTGCGTTACGCGGCCGGCACCCTTGGTGTGGCAGCCCCTTCCATCGCCAGTTTGCGATCCATTTATCGGCGCAAGCAGACCCTTTTCGCTCACCAGCGTTGGGCCAAGGAATACCTCGGCCTCACCGAGCTCGATCCCGCGCAAGAGCAAGACCTTGTGTTGGCGCTGGAGGTGCAGGCGCACACTGCCGCTCACACCGATGACTTGGTGCAGGTGGCCAGGCACTGGTTATTCACCCGCCGCATCCTGATTCCGTCGGGCCGGCGGTTGCTGGACTGGGCCCGCGATGCCTTCGCCAAGATCGAGGCGCAGATCGTGATCAGCGTGGCCGATGCCGTCGGCCGCGCGAATGCCGCGAAGGTGCTGTTGGCTGTCCATGCCCCGCGGCCCGGCACGGATGTCAGCCGCATCGAGTGGCTCAAGACGCCGCCCAGGCGCCACAGTCCTACCACGCTGGGCGAGACGATGGAGAAGGTGCGCTACCTCAAGGGCCTGGGCGTGCACGAATGGGATCTCTCCAGCGTCGTGCTGGCACGGCAGCAAGCCTACGCACGACAGATCCAGGCCCGGCGGCCCTACAGGTCTCGCGACATCAGGATCGCCGCACAACTCGTCGAGGTGGTGTGCTTCCTGCGCGTGACGCTGCTGGAGCTCACCGACGCGGCGCTGCATTTGGCCAGCCGGCGCGCACAGCAGCTCGTGCGCTCGGCGGCCGAGCGTGCCCGCACCCGGCACGCCCGGGAAAGCGCGAGCCAGCTGCGGCAGGCCGCCCTGGCCAAGGCGGTGCTACACGATGGCGCCAAGTCCTGGGAGGAACGCGTGCTGCAGGCGCAGGAGCTACTGGCTGCGGTCGGCGATGCCGTGCCGGTCAGCTTCGCATCGCGGGTGCGCAAGGCACTGGCCGAGGACTCGACCCGTGTCCATGCCTGTCTCGACGTGCTCTCAAGCCTGGAGTTCCAGGGAAGGTCCAAGGACGCGGGGTTCACACAATGGCAGGCGTGGACAGCGCTGCGTGCCCGTCCTGGCCACAAGGACGTCGGGCGCGACGAGCTGCCGGACGTTGGAGCGGCATGGAGAAGCTTGGTTCACCACCCGGACCGCAAGGCCGGCTGGCGGGCCTTCGAAGCCAGCACGATGCTGGCACTGCGGCGCAGCCTGCGGCGCGGCTCGGTATGGATCGACCATTCCATGAGCTTCCAGGGCTGTGAGCAGTTGCTCATCCCGCCACAGCAGTGGGCACTGCAGCAGCGCGAGCATGTGGAACTGCTGGGCATGCCGGAATCGTTCGACGCGCTGCTGATGCCGCTGGTGGCGGCCATCCACGCGGGCATGCAGGCCGTGGTGGAAGCCCTGCGCGTGGGCAAGGTGGAGATCGGCACGGATTGCATGCTGCATCTGCCGGCCCTCCTGGCACTGCCCGACGACGGCGAGCCGGTGCGCACCCGTGAGGCCATCTACCAGCGCATCGGTGACGTCCAACTGCCTGAGCTGATTCTTGAGGTGGACGCCGCCACCAACTTCAGCGATGCGCTGCTCGGGCACCGGGCAACCTCCTCGCAAGAGCTCCTTGCGGTGTACGGTGCGCTGCTGGTGCACGGCACGGACCTCGATGCCCGAGGCGTGGCGCACATGATTCCCGAGCTGGACGCCGCACAGATCTTGGTGGCCATGCGCGCCATCGAAGGCAGCGGCCGGCTGCGCCGCGCCAACGAGCGCGTGGCCGAGTTCCAAAGCCGAATCCCGCTGGCGGCACTCTGGGGTGAAGGTGACAAGGCGTCGAGCGACATGCTCGCGCTCGATGCATCACGCCACCTTTGGAACGCACGCGTCGATCCGCGCCGGCGCACCTATGCCGCGGGCATCTATACCCACCTGCGCGACCGCTGGGGCATCGTCTACGACCAGCCCATCGTGCTGGGCGAACGTCAGGCGGGCGCGGCCATTGAGGGCGTCGAGCAGCACAATCGCGTCGAGGACCGCATCCGCCTGTCATTGGTTGCTTGCGATACCCACGGCTGGACGGACGCCGCGATGGGAGTTGCGAAGCTCCTGGGGTTTGACCTGTGTCCGCGCCTGCGCGACTTGGCGGAGCGAAAACTTTTTCTACCCAGGCCGTACCTCATTCCGATGGCGTTTTCATAATGCACTCCGCTGAACGCAGCTTCTCAATCGCACCTGTGAATCCGCCTTGACGCGCGGACCTGTTGCCGTAACGCCTGGAGTTCTTGCTCGTTGAGCGTGATCCAGTAGGTGCCGTTTCGGTGGATCTGGCGCGCCTTGATGACGCCACGCTTCATCCAGTAGCGCACAAACTGGGTGCTCACCCCAAGTTCGTTGGCCAGTTCCTTGATGGTGATTTCATCGGGCCGCTGCAGATGCGGCGTCGGCATCGCATTGCTGTAGCGGATCATCCTGACCGCGTTGATGGTGAACGGTCCACCTTTGGCGCTGGGCACTCCCTCGGCATTCAAGACGTTGAGAATTTGTTCGTCTGTCATGCGGCTGGCCATTTCCCGCACTCGTTCAATGAACGCCGTTGGATAGCGGGTTTTGTCATGCACAGGAAGTGGCCGTTTGACGACAACGTCGGTGCAGGCGCCACCCTGCCATCGAATGTGCAAGGCAACTTCCCGCGTCTCGGCAAGGTTCTCGACTGTGATGTCGGCGATGAGCAGGCGCAGCATGCGCTTGCGGTCCTTGGGCTGTGTAGTCGGTGCCTGCCATACACGAGGCAGATCGCGCGCCAGCGACAGGATCTTGGTTCTCTGCTCAGCTGTCAGTACGCGGGTGTTGTGCGCTTGGAATTGCGCGGCCTCGGCCTTGAGTTCCTCAAGACGCGACATGGCATCGTTCCATCGGCGTTCCAGACTGGCAGCAACAAGGCGGTTGGAAGGGTCGACTTCTTCGTATCGACGCTCGGCCAAGGCGCATTCGTACTCGGCGCGCTCTATGCGCAGCTGCCATTGGCGCATGACGGCATGATCACGTTGTTCAAGCTCTTCTACTGCCGCCATCGCCAATTCCAGCTCAGCGGGCTTGAGCGCTTCCAGCACCTCTTTGGAAACTGCATCGTCCAACAAGTCGGCGCGAACCGAGAAGCAGTTCTTCGAGGACAGTCCGTCCCGAAGCTCCCATCTGCATTCATAGCAGGGGTAGATGCCGCCATTGCCTTGGTATCGGACCATCAAAGATCGACCACAGCGGCTGCACATCAATAGCCCTTGGAGCAGCGCCAGACCTTCGCGTGCGGCGCCGCTGAGTACGGTGCCTTGGGGGACGTTGCGGTTGCTCGCCAGGCGCTGCCGGTTGCGATGGAACTCTTCCACGGTGATGTAGCCCTCGTGGTGTTCGGGCAGGAAAACATGCCAGTCGGGCATGGGTACCGCCCGCCTGTTCTTGCTTACCTGGGCATCAGGCGTAACGCTGTTCACGTTCTGGTGGCGGCCGAAGACGTAGATGCCGGCGTACGCAGGATTCTTCAGCACCGTCAGTACGCGCATGTGTGTCAGGCGCGTCCAGGTGAGCTTGCCAGACCATGCGCCTTGCGCTCGCTTGGGGAAGCTCAGCGCCGACTTGGAAAAGTGCTGCACCACCCCATAAGCTGTACCCTTCTCGCGAAAGAGCTTGAACACCAGTTGCACCGCACCTCGGACTTCTTCGTCAGGGTCCATGACGATGCGGCCCATCTCGTCATGGCAAAGCCCCACCGGCAGCGGCAGCCGTAGATCGCCCTTGCGAGCCTTGTTGACCTTGCCTTCTTGGAGACGACCTCGCAGGAAGTGCAGCTCGGCCTGGGCCATCGTGCCCTTGAGGCCCAGCAGCAATCCATCGTTGAAGTCTGCGGGGTCGTAGCAGCCGTCGGCGTCGATGACCAGAGTATGGGTCAGTGCACAGAGCTCCAGGAGACGATGCCAGTCCAAGTTCGAGCGTGCCAGACGCGACACTTCCAGTGCAAACACCGCGCCGACCTGACCCATCGCCACGTCCGAGACCAGCGTCTTGAAGTCCTCGCGCCCGCTCATCTGCGAGCCGGACTGGCCCAGGTCCCGGTCCAGTATGCGCACCGACTGCTGTTGCCAGCCCAGGGACAGTGCCTTGTCCTGCAGGGCATATTGGCGCTCGGTGCTCTCCTGGTTGTGATGTACTTGCGCCAGAGTCGACTGGCGCACATAGACGTACGCCGGCTTGTTCCGGTGCGCCTCCGTGATCAGGGCACTCATCGTTGGCCTCCATGCGCTGGAGCTCGGG
>JAEYPG010000151.1 GCA_023410975.1 Pseudomonadota bacterium | reverse complement strand
TCCACAATGGAGCCGCAGGCGGCGCAGCTCCACGCGCCGGCCGTTGATCTCGCGGTATTGCCACTCGCGCAGCGCCTCGGCCAGCGGCCCTGACGACAGCAGGCACAGCTGCAGCGGCTGCGTGGCGCCCACCTCGGCCGGCCACTCGATGAACTGCAGCGCGCGCCACAGGATCTGCGCCTTGATCTCCACCTCCGGCAGCGCCTGCGCCCGCGCCGCCGTCGCCACGAGCAGCGGCGACAGCAGCAGCGGCAGCAGCACGGTCAGGCCTGGAAAGCGGTAGGGAGACGGCATGACAGTGCTGAGCCCGCTCAAAAGACCTGCTGCCAGTCGATCTCGATGCGCCGGCGCTCGCGCGGGAAGCGCACCAGCGCCGCGTCCGGCGCGGCCGGATCCCAGGTCCGGGCATCGAAGAGGTTGAGCGCCCGCAGCCCCAGCGTGCTGCCCGGCAGCGGCTGCCAGCGCAACACCGCGTCCAGCGTGGCCTGCGAGGGCACGTTGGACGCGCGCCGGCCCAGCGCCTGCCACTGCAGCGCGGCGGACCAGGCCGGCCGCGGCAGCGGCACCAGCACGTGGCCCTTGAAGATCCAGCGCGGCGAGTTGCCGAGCGCGCCCTGCGCCGACGCCGCCTTCTGCAGCGACACCGAAGTGCGCCACTGCACGCCCGCGTCGAGCAGCCCCTGCGCCTCCAGGTCCAGGCCGCGGCTGCGCACGTGCGACACGTTCCGGTACTGCGACAGCTGCGCGCTCACGGGCACGAAGTCGATGAGCTCGCTGAGCCGGTCACGGTAGAGGTGCAGCGCCACGCGGCTGCGCGCGCCCACGGCGCGCTCCCAGGCCAGGGCCGTCGAGCGCACGCGCTCGGGCCGCAGCGCCGGGTTGGCGATCTGCGAAGCGTCGTCGTCGTCGTAGAAGCGCTCGGCCAGGTTGGGCACGCGAAAGCCGCGCCCGAACAGCAGCTTCAGGGCCTCGTGCTCGCTGGGCCGCATCACCAGCGCCAGGCGCGGCGAGAAGGCCGGGTCGAAGCCCTGCACCCGGTCCACGCGCACGCCCGAGGCCAGCGACCAGCGCTCGGACAGCCGCCAGTGGTCCTGCGCATACACCGCGCCCTGGGCCTGCGTGTCCTGCCGGTCCAGGTAGAAGGCCAGCGGGTCCTCGTCGAAGTTGCGCTGCCGCGCGTTGTAGATGCGCCGCGCCTCGGCCCCCAGCGTGAGCTCGTGGTTGATCCAGCCGTGCCACTGCAGCCGCGCGTCCAGGCCGGCCCAGTTGCCGTCCAAGGCGTCGCGGTTGATCAGCCGTGATGCCGCGGTGCCGTACACGTAGCGCCCGTCGAAGCTGCTGTGCGAGAGGTTCATGCGCACGGCGGCGCGCCAGTCGCCCGCCAGGGCGCCGTCCCAGGCCAGCTCGGCGAAGTCGTAGCGGTCGGTGTAGCGGGTGCCGGCCACGCCCGGCGGCGTGCCGTAGGGGGCGGTGGCCATGTCCTTGACACGCTCCTGGCTGCCCAGGGTCAGGCGCCAGCCCTCCAGCCGTCCCTTCACGAACAGGCTGCGGTAGCGCGTGCCGTCGAGCCCGGCCACGCGGCCGTCGGGCGCGGCGGGGCCGACCAGGGCCGGGTCCTGCAGCGTTTCGCCGTCGCTGCGGTGCAGCGCCAGCCCGATGAACAGGTCCGCCGCGCCCTCGTGCCAGCCATGGCTCAGCACCGCGTCGCGCGTGTTCCAGGAGCCCAGCCCGGCGCGCAGCCGCAGCCCCGGCGCGTCGCGGCCGTCGATCGTGACGGCGTTGACCACGCCCAGCAGCGCGTTGCCGCCATAGACGGAGGAGACCGGCCCGCTGACCAGCTCCAGCCGCTTGACCCAGTCGGCCACGATGGGGAACTCCCAGCCCGGCAGCGCCTGGTCGTAGACGGCGTCGTTGACGCGGTAGCCGTCGATGCTCATGAGCAGCCGGGCGTTGTAGTCGCCCGGACGGCTGAAGCCGCGCAGCCCCACGCTGCCGTAGCCGCGGTTGGAGCCGAGATAGATCCCGGGCAACCGCTCCAGCATCTCCGCCAGCGTGCGGTGCCCCAGGGCCATGGCTTCGGCGTGGGTGATGGTGCTGACCACCGCCGCGGCGTCCAGTGCCGACTCCAGGTGGCGCGAGGCCCCTTCCACCTCGGTCCCCAGCAGCGCCTCCAGGTCACGCAGCGCCTCGGGCAGCCGCTCCGGCGCGGTCTGCGCACCGGCTACGGCGGCGGCCAGGGCCAGCAGCCAGGCGGCGGATTGGGGAAACGGCGGTGTCATGAAGTCGGCGGCAGCACGCGGAGCCGCCCGCAGGCACAGGAACGGGCACAGGACCCTTGCTCATCGGCCGCGCCTGGCCGAGCTTGAGCGCGATCCCCTTCTGGATTTCCCCTGCGAGGCACGCGCCGCGCAAGAAGTCACACCGGCGTCTGCGCCGTCTTCGCCGCGAGCTGCGCGCGCAGCTTCTTCAGCCGCTCGCGCGGGTCTTCCTTGGTGGCGGACTCGCCCAGCTTCATCTCGGCGATGAAGCGGCTGGGCAGCGCCTGGACCGTCTCGCGCCCGCGCTTGCGCCGGCGCAGCACGCTCACCGCCAGCGTGCGCCGAGCGCGCGTGATGCCCACGTACATCAGCCGCCGCTCCTCCTGCAGCCGATCCGGGGTCATGTCCTCGTCCTCGCTGCGGAAGGGCAGCAAGCCCTCGTTGACGCCGGCCAGCACCACGTGCGGCCACTCCAGGCCCTTGGAGGCGTGCAGCGTGGACAGCGTCACCACGTCCTGCTCGGTGCCGCGCTCGGCCAGACTGATGATCACGCTGATGCTCTGGGCCACCTCCAGCACCGTCTTCTTCTCGCTCTCGAAGGTGCCGCCCTCCTGCGTGATCTCGCCGCCGCAGCGCCGCGCCACCCAGTCCACGAAGTCCATCACGTTGTTCCAGCGCGCCGCGGCCAGCTTCTCGCTGTCCTCGCCGTCGTGCAGGTGCTTCTCGTAGCCGATGTCGGTAAGCCACTCCAGCAGCAGGGCGCGCGCGTCTTCGCTGCCGCTGGTGTGGCGGGCGCGGTACTCGAACTCGTTCACGTAGCGGCCGAACTCGTGCAGCCCGTCGATGGCCTTGCGGTTCAGGGCCGTGGGCAGGCTCTCGGCGAACAGCGCCTCGAACATCGAGAGCTTCCACTTGCCGGCGAATTCGCCCAGGTTGGCCAGCGTCTGGTGGCCGATGCCGCGCTTGGGCGTGGTGACGGCCCGGAGGAATGCGGGGTCGTCGTCCTGATTGACGAGAAGCCGCAGCCAGGCGCACAGGTCCTTGATCTCGGCGCGGTCGAAGAAGCTCTGGCCGCCGGAGACCTTGTAGGGAATCTGGGCCGCGCGCAGCTTCTGCTCGAACACGCGCGCCTGGTGGTTGGCGCGGTAGAGGATGGCGAAGTCCGCGAACTTCAGCTCCGCTCCGCCCTGGGCGCGGATGCTCTGGATGAAGGCCACGGCGCGCTCGGCCTCGTGCTCCTCGCCGTCGCACTCCAGCACCCGCACCGGCTCGCCGTCGCCGAACTCGCTCCAGAGCTTCTTCTCGAACAGCTTGGGGTTGGCGGCAATGACATTGTTGGCCGCGCGCAGGATGGCGCCGGTGGAGCGGTAGTTCTGCTCCAGCGGAATGATCTTGAGCTGCTGGAAGTCCTCGGGCAGCCGGCGCAGGTTCTCGATGGTGGCGCCGCGCCAGCCGTAGATGCTCTGGTCGTCGTCGCCCACGGCGGTGAAGTGGCCGCGCAACCGGTCGTCCGGGTGGTCCACCAGCGCCTTGAGCAGCTCGTACTGCACCGAGTTGGTGTCCTGGTACTCGTCCACCAGCACGTGGCGGAAGGTCTGCTGCCACTTCAGCCGCGCTTCCTCGTCCTTGAGCAGCAGCTTCAGCGGCAGTCCGATGAGGTCGTCGAAGTCCACCGCCTGGTAGGCCGCCAGCCGTTCCTCGTAGAGCTTCATCACGCGGGCGACGAGCTGCTCGTCGGCATTGGTGGCGGCGGCCATGGCCTGGTCGCTGTTGAGGCCCTGGTTCTTCCAGAGGCTGATGGTCCACTGCCACTGGCGCGCGGTCTTGTTGTCGGTGCTGCCGCCCACGTCGCGCAGCACGCCCAGCACGTCGTCGGCGTCCAGGATGGAGAACTGCGCCTTGAGCCCCAGCCGCTGGCCGTCCTCGCGCAGCATGCGCACGCCCAGGGAGTGGAAGGTGCTGACCACCAGGTCCTTGGCCGCGCGCGGGCCCACCAGGCCCTTGGCGCGCTCGCGCATCTCCTGGGCCGCCTTGTTGGTGAAGGTGATGGCGGCGATCTGCCTGGGCTCCAGCCCGTGCTGCAGCAGCCGGGCGATCTTGTGCGTGATCACCCGCGTCTTGCCCGAGCCCGCCCCAGCCAGCACCAGGCAGGGGCCCGTGAGGTGGTGGACGGCTTCGAGCTGGGCGGGATTGAGGGTGTCGGCCATGGGGCAGGTGCGCTGCGGCGGCGGCGGAGGTCCGGAAAAGCGGGCGCGCATGATAGCCACGCCCGCCGCCGCCGAGCCCAAGTCCGACACCGCCGTCGCGGCGGCTGCGGCAGGCGTCACGCCGGAGGCCCGCATGGTGTAGGGCGCGACGGAAAGCGCGATACCTGCTGTCGGCCAGGCACAGGCTCCGTTCGGGCTGAGCCTGTCGAAGCCCTGTGGGCCAGAGCGCCTGCATGCCCTTCGACAAGCTCAGGGCGAACGGGAGCGAACTGTTCCAGCCCGGCGGGCCCGGACCCGGCCGCCATACTCGCCGCCCATGCAAACGATCCTGGGCATCACGCTGCCCTTCTTCGCGCTGATCCTGTGCGGCGGCGTGGCGGCGCACCGGCGCTGGCTGCCGCCGGCGGCCGTGCCGGGGCTCAACGTCTTCGTGCTCTATTTCGCCCTGCCCTGCATGCTGCTGCGCTTTGGCATGCGCATCCCGGTGCGCGAGCTGCTCGACCCGGCCGTGCTGCTGCTGTACGCGGCCTGCACGCTGGCGGTGGTGCTGGTGGCGCTGCGCTGGGCCGGTGCCCGGCTGCCGGCGCCGGACGCCGCCTTCGGCGCGCTGGTGGCGGGCTTTCCCAACTCCGGCTTCATCGGCGTGCCGCTGCTGGTGGCGCTGCTGGGCGATGCGGCGGCGGGCCCGGTGATCGTCTCCCTGCTGGTGGACCTGACGCTGACCTCCTCGCTGTGCATCGCGCTGGCGCAGCAGGACCGGAGCGACTGGCGCCGGCTGCTGCTGCGCCCGCTGACCAACCCGCTGCCCTGGGCCATCGCCGTGGGCGCGCTGCTGTCGGCGCTGCAGTGGCGGCTGCCCGGCCCGGTGGACACGCTGGCGCGCATGCTGGGCGACGCCGCCAGCCCCGTGGCGCTGTTCACCGTGGGCGCGCTGCTGGCGCTGTCTCCGCCCGCACACGCCGGCACGCAGGGCGTGCTGCCCAGCGTGGCGCTGAAGCTGCTGCTGCACCCTGCACTGCTGTGGCTCGTGGGCAACGTGGCGATCGCCCTGGGGATTTCCCTTGATCGCCACGCCCTGGTGGCGCTGACCCTGGCCGCCGCGCTGCCCAGCGCCAGCAACGTCACCCTGCTGGCCGACCGCTACGGTGCCGACGCGGGCCGCGTGGCGCGCATCGTGATGATTTCCACGGTGCTCGCATTCCTCAGCTTCACTGCCCTGGCCTGGAATTTCGGCGCCGTGGCGGCCGGGCTGAAATAAATCCGACATACCCGGCGCCGCCACCGCCGGCACGGGCGCGCACGCCTTGTCCGCAAGGGCTTTGGGCGACGTGCTGCGCAGCCTGCCCGTCGCGTGAGCTTCGAACGCCAAGTGCTTGAGACACGGCGCTTTTCGCCACCTGTCCACCGCGCCTGTGGACAACTTTGTGGGAAAGATGCCGATGGCGGTGCCAAGTGCTTGATTCCATGGGCTTACCAGTCCTCCGACGGGTCCTCGGACAGGCACACCCACTCCATAGGAATCAATAACTTAGCTCATCGTCGAAGCGACACGCGCACGCTTGACCCAGGACAGGCGGGCCAACTGCGCTTTGGACGGCGCTGGGGATAAATCAGGCGATACCGGGAAGGCTGGAGCCGGGAATATCGGCCGCCATGCCGGGAAAGATTCGGAATATGGGCTGCGGCACCGGTCCACCCGCCTATTTCAAGCTCTTGGCGCGGGCGGCATGGCGAGTTATTCGAAGGCCTGCATCTGTGCACCGAAACTGTGGACAAGTCAGTGAGCAAGCTGCCGATGAGGGACTTAAGTGCTTGATAAGCATAGGCCCCGAGCCCATTGCCCGTTTTTTAATCAATTGCGCCATTTTTCATGCAGATCAAACACTTAGCACAGGCAAGGCAGTGGACAAGCTTGAAGCCGGTATTTTCCTGGCAGCGCCGCGGCCATGTCCGGTGCCGGAATTCGCACTGCCCGAATGACACTCCGGCTGTAACGAACGCCTGCTCCACTTGTATTCCCCGCCGCTGTCCGCCGCCTGTGGACAACTTTGTGCGCAAGCTGCAGAAGAGTGATGCAAGTGCTTGTCATCACAGGGGGGTGAACGCTCGCACGCGCCCTGTGCACGAGCTGAATAGATGTTATGGATCAAGGGTTTACGACAACCCAACCGCCCCACGAAGGTGCGCTGCTCACCGCTGTCAGCGAGCCCGCACGCGGATTCCGAAGTGGGGACAAAGCTGTTTGTCAAGCCCTATGAGAACGCCCAGCACGTCGCGGTTTTGGTGTCAAGCCGTTGCCGCGACGGCCGTTCTGTGACACCGGCCTCATACGCCGCCTGAAGGAAAGCATGCAAGCGGCTGATTCGGTGCCGCTTTTTCCACTCTTCCACCGGATCTGTGGATAACTCTGTGGTCAAGCTGCTGGGCAGTGGCCCAAGTGCTTGATGCGCCATGGCGGCGCGACCCCTGCACAGGGACGAGGCAGTGTCCCGCCCAGTCGACCGGAGGCCTGGACGCCCTTGGATGCCGCTACAGCCGGTTGCCAAACTTTCTGGCGGCGAAGGGCCTGTCTTGCTACGGCATCGGGCAACGGTGTGTGCCGAGCGTGGAATTGGGCTTGCAATGGCGGCGACCCGTGGCACACCCAGCTCTTCGGTTTCTTTGCGCATCCTGCCCGTGTTCCTGCGAGGCGCAGGCCGAAGGCGGCCCGCGGCCGTTGTCTAATGTTTTCCCCCCGTTTCCCCGCCACAGTGAGGCCGGGGTAGTGAACCGTGAGCCTTGGACCAGCGGCTCGCGACAAGAACCATGGCCAGCCCCCACCTACGAGTCTTCCTGTCCGCCGTGCCGGCGGAATTCCAGAGTTACCGCGATGCGCTGCGTGACGGCCTGACGTGCCCGGAAATCGGCCTGAAAGCGCAGCAGCACATCGACCCCGAGGACGCCGGGACGCTGGACCTCCTGGACCTGCTGGACGAGCACATCCGCCAATGCGCGCTGGTGGTGCACCTGGCGGGCGACATGGCCGGGGACGCGGCGGGACCCTTCTCGGGCGCGCTGCTGCACAGGCGCTACCCGGACTTCGGCCAGCGCTTCCCGGTGCTGCAGCCCTTCCTGGCGGTGGACGGCCCGTCCCTGCCCTACGTGCAGTGGGAAGCCTGGCTGGCGCTCTACCACGGCAAGCGGCTGCTGATCGCGGTACCGGAGTCCGGGGCGCGCAAGGATCCGCTCCACGCGGACAACCCGCGGCAGCAGGCGCTGCAGCGGGCGCACCTGGCCCGGCTGGCGGCGCTGGGGCAGCATCCGCAGGTTTATTTCGCATCGCCGCAGCGGCTGGCGGCGCAGGTGTGGAAAGCCGGGCTGCTGGACCTGCTGGTCGAGGCGGGACGGATGAGGCGCGTGCACGCGCTTCCCGGCCGCAGCCTGGGCACGCTGTTCAGGGGCCGCGACGCCCTGATGGAGACGCTGGCGCAGCGCTTCGGCGCGGTACCCCGGCGCACCGACGGGCCAGCCACCGTGATGACGCTGTCGGGCCCGGTGGGCGTGGGCAAGACGCGGCTGGCGCTGGAGTACGCCTGGAGCCGGCAGGACGAGCACCCGGTGCTGCTGCTGGTGGACGCCGGCAGCCCGCAGGTGCTGCGGCACCAGCTCGCAGCGCTGTGCGGCTCCCCGGCGCTGAATCTGTCCGAGCGGCACGAGCCGCTGCAGCGGCGGCTGGCCGCGGTGCTGGCCTGGCTGCGGCGCCAGCCCGGGTGGCTGCTGATCCTGGACGGCGTGGACACGGCGGAGGCGGCCGAAGCCGTCGAGGCGCTGCTGCCCCAGCTGGCCGGCGGGCACGTATTGATCACGGGGCACGCCTCGGGCTGGAGCGAGGCGGTCCAGGCTCAGCCCGTGGACGGGCTGTCCCCGGCGGCGGCCGCGGAATTCCTGCTGCTGCGCACGCAGGCAGGCCGGCCGGCGCAGCCGGACGACGAGGCGAGCGCGCTGGCGCTGGCCGCCGAACTGGAGCAGCTGCCCCTGGCACTGGAGCTGGCCGGGGCCTGCATCGCGCACCGGCAGTCGAGCCTGGCGCAGTACCTGGTCCAGTGGGCGTGGCACCGCGACGAGGCGCGGGCGTGGCTCGATGCGCGGCGCACGCACTGCCCCACCCCCGTGGCGATCGCGTGGCACGCCTCCTTCGAGCTGCTGAGCCCGCCCGCGCGGCGGCTGCTGCAGCGGCTGGCCTGGCTGGCGCCGGCGCCGATTCCACAGGCGCTGCTGGACGTGGCGCCGCCAGGGCGGGCGGATGACGAGGGCGATCCCGAGGCCGCGCTGGCGGAGCTGGCGGCGTACTCGTTGGCGGTGCGCAGCGGCGACCAGTCCGTCTTCACGGTGCACCGGCTGGTGCAGGAGCTGACACGGCAGCGGCAGGGGCCGCGGCGGACCGGCGCCGCGGTCACGCGGATGTGGCG
>JAEYPG010000133.1 GCA_023410975.1 Pseudomonadota bacterium | reverse complement strand
CTTCGACAGGCTCAGCCCGAACGGGACTTACTTCGCTCTCGAAACGAACTGGAATCAGTGCGCCGCCGCGCGCGTCGCGCGCCGCTCGGCCAGGTGGCGCAGGTGCACCATCGAGATCTGGTGCGCGTGGATCAGGCGCAGCAGCCCGTTGCGCGAGAGCTCGGCCAGCGTCGCGTCGTCGAGCTTGAGCAGCCGCTCCTCGGCCACGGCCATGAAGCCGTCCACGCGCAGCGTGGGGCCGCCCTCGCCCTGGCTGATGTCCAGCCGCATCTCCTGCAGCAGCCCCAGCTCCATCAGCCGCTCGCAGCCGCGGCGCGTGCGCTGCGCCTCGGCTTCGAGCTCGGGCAGCTGCTGCTGCATGCGCTGCACCAGCGCCGAGGGGTTGCCCTCGGCGTCGAACAGCGCCTCTCCCTCGGTTTCGGACACCCCCTTGTAGCTGCGGTCGATGCACAGCGCGGCCTGCTGCGCGTCCACTTGCGCCAGCGCGAAGGGGTAGACCCGCAGCTGCGCCGGCAGGTACTGCGCGACCCAGCCGCCGTCCGGGCGCAGGTACAAATTCTCGTCGCGCGTGAGGCCCAGCACCGCCATGGGCGCCACCTGCGGCTGCCCGGCGTCGCCGGCGCCCACGCGCACGAACACGATCGGGTACTCCAGGCAGGCCTGCGGGAACTCCGCGCCGTGCAGGAAGCAGGCGTTGAGCTTGCCCGCCGCGGCGGCTAGGTCCACGGGCAGCTGCAGCCGCAGCGCGCGGTGGTGGTTGCGGTCCAGCGCCACGGGGTCGCGGTGCAGGGCGGGATTGATCATGGAAGTCCTCGCGGGAAGTGGTTGATGGCAACGGCGGCCACGGCGCGGCGGCGGTGGCCGCGGCGTCCGGGACCGGAATCCGGAAGGGGTGACGAGGGGAGGCGCGCTGGCACCGAGACAAAAAGCCGTTCGGGCTGAGCCTGTCGAAGCCCTGCGGCGACAACCGAGCGCCTGCCCTTCGACGGGCTCGGGGCGAACGGGGTTTGCTTCACTCTCGAAGAAAACGGGATCAGTCCGCGGCCCGGGCGGCGGCGCTCAGCGGCGTGGCCAGCACCTTGTCGATGCGCTTACCGTCCAGGTCCACCACCTCGAAGCGCCAGTCGGCCCACTCCACCGTGTCGGCGGTCTTGGGCAGCCGGCCCAGCAGCAGCAGCACCATGCCGGCCAGGGTGTTGTAGCGGCCACGCTCCTCCTCGGGCAGCTCCTTGAGCGCGAGCCGGTCCTTGAGCTCGGGCACGGGGATCAGCCCGTCAAGCAGCCAGCTGCCGTCGTCGCGCGGCGTGGCCCAGGGCTGCTCGTCGTCGCCGCCGCCGCCGCTGAACTCGCCGGTGATTGCTTCGAGCAGGTCGCGGATCGTGATGACGCCCTGCACCTCGCCGTACTCGTCCACCACGAACACCATCTCCGCGCCCGAGACGCGGAAATGCTCCAGCAGCTCCATGCCCGAGAGCGTCTCGGGCACGAACACCGGCGGCGTGAGGTGGTCGGCGATGTCGAGCGCCTGCCCCGCCAGCACCTGGCGCAGCAGCGCCTGCGCCGCGACCACGCCCACCACGTCGTTGAGGTCGCCACGGCATACCGGATAGCGCGAGTGCCCACCCTCCGCCAGCACTTCCTGGATGTCGGCGGCGGTGGCCGAAGCGTCGAGCCACTGGATGTCCGCGCGCGGAATCATCATCGAGCCGATCTGGCGGTCGTCCAGGCGGAACACGTTGCGCACCATCTGGTGCTCCTGGGCTTCGATCACGCCGGCGTCCACGCCCTCCTCCAGCTGCGCGGCGATCTCCTCCTCCGTCACGCTGCGGCTGGTGGTGTTGCGGATGCCCAGCAGCTTGAGCACCGCCTCGGTGCACACCGACAGCAGCACCACGAAGGGCCGCGCGATGGTGCTCAGGCCCTCCATCGGCAGCGCCACGAGGCGTGCCACCTGCTCCGGGAACATCTGGCCCAGCCGCTTGGGCACCAGCTCGCCGAAGATGATGGTCAGGATGGTGATGATGATCACCACCAGCGCCGTGGCCGTCACGGCGGCGGCGTGCTCAGGCACGTGCAGCGTCTGGGTGAGCCACTGCGACAGCGGCTGCGAGAAGGCGTTCTCGCCCACGATGCCGTTGAGCACGCCGATCGACGTGATGCCGATCTGGACCGTGGAGAGGAACTTGGTGGGGTTGTCGTGCAGGTCCAGCGCGGCCTGCGCGCCGGGCTCGCCCGCCTCCAGCATGACCTGCAGCCGCGCCTTGCGGCTGGCGGTAAGCGCCATCTCCGACATGGCGAACAGCCCGTTGAGGAGGATCAGGAATACAAGTAACGCAACGTCCATCGGGCGGGTGCGGCCCGCTTGTCCAGCGCCCGCACCGTGAAGAAGTGGCCGATGAGCGTAGCAGAATCCCCCGAATGCACTATCTCATCGGCGATCTGCAGGGCTGCTGCGACGCGTTCGACCGGCTGCTGGCCGAGCTGGACTTCTCTCCTTCCCGCGACCGTCTCACGGTGCTGGGCGACCTCGTCAACCGCGGCCCGGCCTCGCTGCGCACGCTGCGGCGGCTGCGCGGGCTGGGGGACGCCGCCGACGCGCTGCTGGGCAACCACGACCTGCACCTGCTGGCGGTGGCGCATGGCGTGCGCCCCGAGCACCGCAGCGACACCCTGCGCGAGATCCTGGACACGCCCGAGCGCGAGGCCTGGATCGACTGGGTGCGCCAGCGCCCGCTGGCGCTGCGGCGCGAGGGCTGGCTGTGCGTGCACGCCGGGCTGCCGCCGCAATGGGACGCGGCACAGGCGCTGGCACTGGCCGGCGAGGTGGAGACGATGCTGCGCGGCCCGGACCTGCACGACTTCCTCGCCGTCATGTACGGCAACGAGCCCGCGCGCTGGCGCGAGGACCTGCGCGGCGCCGAGCGCTGGCGTTTCGTGATCAACGTGCTCACGCGCGTGCGCTTCGTCGGCGCCGACGGCACGCTGGACTTCAAGACCAAGGACGGCGCGCTGCAGGCCCCGCCCGGGCTGACGCCGTGGTTCGAGGCGCCCGGGCGGCGCAGCGCGGGCGAGCCCGTGGCCTTCGGCCACTGGAGCACGCTGGGGCTGGTGAACCGCCCCGACCTGCTGGCACTGGACACCGGTTGCGTCTGGGGCGGGCAGCTCACGGCGGTGCGCGTGGACGGCGGCCGGCGCGAGGTGGCGCAGGTGGCGTGTCAGCAGGCGCAGGTACCTGGCCCGGTATGATGCGCGCCGCTTCAGGTGCCCCCGGGTCGTTCCGGGGGTTGAACGGGAAGCAGGTGAAGCGGCACGGCGGGGCGTGAGCACCCGGCTGAAGCCGTCCAGGCCTGCGCTGCCCCCGCACCGGTAGGCAGGCCAGTTCGCCCATCACGAAGCCACTGCGGGTCGCGCGACCCGTGGGAAGGCGATGCGAGCGACGCGCGCGGTGCTGTGCACCGCCCGCGGTCTGCGAGCCCGGATACCGGCCTCGAAAGCATCGCCGCCGCGGCTTGGCCGCGGCTTCATGCCACTGCAGCCTGCGGGGACGCTGGCTGCCGGAGACCTTCCCGATGAAGTCCGCTTCCCTTCGGCCCGCCGCGCTGTGCGGCTTGGCCCTGCTCGCCCTCACGCCCATCGCCCGCGCCGCCGAGGCAGCGGCGCAGGCGCCCTACACCGTCGCGCAGGCTGCGGTGCCGGTGCAGCCGGTGGTGGTGACGGCCACGCGCATCCCGCAGCCCGTTGCCAGCACCCTGGCCGACGTGCGCGTGATCGACGCCCAGCAGATCCGAGACGCCGCCGGCATGACCCTGCCAGAGTTGCTGCAGGCCCAGGCGGGCGTGGAAGTGGCTGGTAACGGCGGTCCGGGGCAGCTGACCAATGTGTTCGTGCGCGGCACCAATGCCAACCATGTGGTGGTGCTGGTGGATGGCGTGCGCGTCAGCTCAGCCTCCGCGGGGACCACGTCGCTGCAACACCTGCCGCTGAACCAGATCGAGCGCATCGAGCTGCTGCGCGGCCCGGCCAGTAGCCTCTACGGCGCGGACGCCATTGGCGGCGTGATCCAGATCTTCACGCACCAAGGCGAGCGCACGACCGCGCGCCTGACACTGGGCAGCGACCACACGCGCGAGGTTGCCGCAGGCATCGGCCGACGCCTGGGCGATACCACGCTGTCGCTGGATGCGGGCTACAGGGGCACCGACGCCTTCTCGGCCACCAACCCGTCCATCGACCTGCCAGGCACGCCGGCCGCTTGGCAGTTGTTCAACGCCGATCGTGACGCTTCGCGCAACCGCAATATCAGCGCCGGCGTGACACACGCCTGGTCCAAGGACCAGACGCTGGCGTTCAGGGCCTGGGCCAGCGACACCGATACGCAGTTCGACAACGGCCCGACGACCGACGACATCGCGCACCAGCGCCTCTCGGGCTTGTCGGCGGAAAGCCGCAACCGGCTGGGCGCCAACTGGCTCAGCCTGCTGCGCCTGGCACGCGGCACCGACGACTACCGCAACGAGGGCAAGGATCCTAGCCGCCTGCGCACCGACCAGGACCAGTTCACCTGGCAGAACGACTTCGCGCTGCCGGTGGGCACCCTGGCGACCGGCCTGGAATGGCGGCGTGAGCGGGTGGAGGGCGACACGGCCGCCTACCTGCAGACCGGCCGCACGGTCCGCTCAGTGTTTGGCAGCTATGCCGCTATGTTCGGCGCCCACGGCCTGGAAGCCTCGCTGCGCCACGACAACAACTCGCAGTTCGGCGGCCATGGCACAGGCCGCCTCGCCTATGGCTTCCAGCTCTCGCCGACTTGGCGGGTATCGGCAGCCGCCGGCACGGCGTTCAAGGCTCCGACCTTCAATGACCTGTATCTGCAGTTGCCTTCCTTCCAGTACGCCGGCAATCCCGACCTGCGCCCCGAGCGTGCGCGCAGCGTCGAAACCGCGCTGCGCTACGACGATGGAGGGCGGCGCGCCGGCCTGACACTGTTCCGTAACAAGGTCAAGGACCTGATCCAGTACGTCTCCGACCCTGTCACCTTCGACTCCACGGTGGTGAACGTTGGCCGGGCCCGCATCCGCGGCGCCACGCTCGACGCCGGCCATGCCACGGCACTGTGGAATGCACGTGCCGAGTGGACGCTGCAGAGCGCCGAGGATGCCGACACCGGCCGCCGGCTGGCGCGCCGGGCGAAGCAATACGGCAGCTTCAGCTTCAACTGGACCCCCGGCCCCTGGCGCGCCGGGCTGGAACTCGTCGCCAGTGGCGACCGTTTCAGCGATGCAGGCAACACCACAGGCCTGGGCGGCTACACATTGCTTAACCTGCGCGCCGGCTATGCCCTCACGCCCGAGCTCAGCCTCACGGCCCGTGTCAACAACCTGACCGACAAGGACTACACGCTGTCGCAGGGGTTCAACACACCGGGCCGCAAGTTCTTCGTGGCGCTGGAATACGCCGCCAAGTAAGCGGCTGACCCATGCTCCGCGCCCTGCGCATCTGGCTCCTGCTGGCACTGATGGCCGCCGCTGCCCTGGGCGTGGCGCTGGCCAGCGGCAGCAGCGAGATCGCGCTGGCGGAGCTGCCGAGGCTGCTGCTGCACCCCGACGACAGCCCCGCCGCGCAGGTGCTGCACGCGCTGCGGCTGCCGCGCGCCCTCTCCGCCTTCGCCAGCGGCGCGCTGCTGGCGCTGGCCGGGGCGCTGATGCAGGTGCTGCTGCGCAACCCGCTGGCCGATCCCTACGTGCTGGGCACCTCCGGCGGCGCGGCGGTGGGCTCGCTCATCGCGCTCCTGCTCGGCGGCGGGCTGCTGACGCTGCAGCTCGGCGCCTTCGCCGGCGCGCTCGCTTCCACCCTGCTGCTCTTCGGCCTGGCGCGCCGCGCCTGGCAGCCGCAGCTCGGCGAGAGCGAAGGCAGCGTACCGCGGCTGCTGCTTACCGGCGTGATGCTGGCGGCGCTGTGGGCCGCCGTGACGCTGCTGCTGCTGACGCTGGTGCCGGAGGCGCAGCTGCGCGGGATGCTGTTCTGGCTCAGCGGCGACCTCGCCGGCGCCGACGCGCCGCTCTGGCCGCTGGCGGCACTGGCGGGACTGCTGCTGGCGCTGTGGCCGCTGGCGCGCGAGCTGAACC
>JAEYPG010000038.1 GCA_023410975.1 Pseudomonadota bacterium | reverse complement strand
CGGCTCGGACCGCAGCCGGCGATGACCTTGAAGCCTTCCTTGTGCAGGCGCTGGCACATCGAGGTGCCGATGCCGCCCATGCCGCCGGTCACGTAAGCCAGTTTCTGTGCCATCTGTCTCTCCTTCTTCGGGCCTTCTCGAAGCCCCTGGTGGTTTGGTTCGCCTGGTATCCCGCCGCACCCGCGTGGAACGCCGGGCGGGCGGCCTGAGGCCGCCCGGTTCTTCTCTTTAGCGCTCGACGGTCAGCGACACGCCCATGCCGCCGCCGATGCACAGCGCGGCCAGGCCCTTCTTGGCGTCGCGGCGCTGCATCTCGTGCAGCAGCGTCACCAGCACGCGGCAGCCGGAGGCGCCGATGGGGTGGCCGATGGCGATGGCACCGCCGTTGACGTTCACCTTGGCCGGATCCACGCCCAGCTCCTTGTTCACCGCGCAGGCCTGGGCGGCGAAGGCTTCGTTGAGCTCGAACAGGTCCACGTCGCCGACCTGCCAGCCGGCGCGCTCCAGCGCCTTGCGCGAGGCCGGCACCGGGCCCATGCCCATGGTGGCCGGATCCAGGCCGCTGGTGCCGAAGCTCTTGATGCGCGCCATGGGCGTCAGGCCCAGTTCCTTCGCCTTGGCGGCGGACATCACCATCACCGCAGCGGCGCCGTCGTTGATGCCCGAGGCATTGCCCGCGGTCACGCTGCCGGCCTTGTCGAAGGCCGGGCGCAGGCCCGCCAGCGCTTCGGCGGTGGTCTTCTTGTTGATGAACTCGTCGGTGTCGAACACCAGCGGGTCGCCCTTGCGCTGCGGGATCGAGACCGGAACGATCTCGTCCTTGAAGCGGCCGGCTTCCTGCGCGGCGGCAGCCTTCTGCTGGCTGGCCAGGGCCAGGGCGTCCTGCTGCTCACGGGAGATGTCGTGCTCCTTGGCGACGTTCTCGGCCGTGATGCCCATGTGGTACTTGTTGTACACGTCCCACAGGCCGTCGTTGATCATGGTGTCGACCATCTTCCAGTCGCCCATGCGCTGGCCGTCGCGGCTGCCCATCAGCACGTGCGGGCTGGCGCTCATGTTCTCTTGGCCGCCGGCGATGACGATGTCGCTGTCGCCCCAGGCGATGGCCTGGGCGGCCAGCATCACGGCCTTGAGGCCGGAACCGCACACGGCGTTGATGGTCAGGGCCGGCGTTTCCTTGGCGATGCCCGCCTTCATCATCGCCTGGCGCGCGGGGTTCTGGCCCGCGCCGGCGGCCAGCACCTGGCCCATGATGACTTCGCCGATCTGGTCGGGCTTGACGCCCGTCTTCTCCAGCAGGGCCTTGATGACCACGGCGCCCAGCTCCGGAGCGGGGGTCTTGGCCAGCGTGCCGCCGAACTTGCCCACGGCGGTGCGGGCTGCGGCGACGATGACGATGTCGGTCATGCTTATCTCCTCGTTTGTCAAGGTCGGGTTAAAGAAGGCTTCAGGGGCCGCGGCTCAGGCCTTCTGCTTCACGTAACGCCCGGGGGCGGGCTCGATAGGCTTGTGGGTCTTGTTGCCGGGGGTCTTGGGTGCGGCGATTTCCTTGCCCGCGTGCTGCTTGAGCCAGTCGCTCCAGTCGGTCCACCAGCTGCCAGGGTGCTCGGTGGAGCCTTCCAGCCACTGGTTGTAGTCGGCGTCGAGCTGCTCGTTGGTCCAGTAGCTGCGCTTCTTCTTCTGCGGCGGGTTTATCACGCCGGCGATGTGGCCCGAGGCCCCCAGCACGTAGCGCTTGGGGCCGCTCAGGATCTGCGTGCCGGCGTAGGCCGACTCCCAGGGCACGATGTGGTCCTCGCGCGAACCGTAGAGGTACACCGGCGCCTCGATGCGCGAGAGGTCCACTTTCTCGCCGCAGACGGTCAGGGCACCGGGAACGCGCAACTTGTTTTCCAGGTAAGTGTTGCGCAGGTACCAGCAGAACATGGGCCCGGCCATGTTGGTGCTGTCGGAGTTCCAGTACAGCAGGTCGAAGGGCGGCGGCGCCTCGCCCTTGAGGTAGTTGCCCACCACGTAGTTCCACACCAGGTCGTTCGGGCGCAGGAAGCTGAACGTGGTGGCCAGCTCCTTGCCGTTGAGCAGGCCCGGGCCGTTGGGCGCCTTCTCACCGATGGTCATCTCGCGAAGGCGCACGCCCGCCTCGTCGATGAACAGGTCCAGCACGCCGGTGTTGCTGAAGTCCAGCAGCGTGGTCAGCAGCGTCAAGCTCGCCGCGGGCTGCTCGCCGCGCGCGGCCAGCACCGCCAGCGCCGTGCTCAGGATGGTGCCGCCCACGCAGAAGCCCAGCGCGTTGACCTTCTCCTGCCCCGTGATCTGCTGCATCACGCGGATGGCGCGGATCACGCCCTGCTCCACGTAGTCGTCCCAGGTCTTGCCGGCGATGGAGGCGTCGGGATTGCGCCAGCTCACCACGAACACCCGGTGGCCCTGCGCGATGGTGTATCGGATGAGGCTGTTGTCCGGCTGCAGGTCCAGGATGTAGTACTTGTTGATGCACGGCGGCACGAACAGGAACGGCTTCTCGTGGACCTTGGGCGTCAGCGGCTTGTACTCGATGAGTTGGAACAGGTCGTTCTCGTACACGACCGAGCCCTCGGTGGTGGCGACGTTCTTGCCCACCTCGAACACGCTCTCGTCCGTCTGCGACACGTGGCCCTGCTGGATGTCATGCCACAGCTGCTGCAGGCCCTGGCTGATGCTCTCGCCCTTGGTCTCCAGCGCCTTGCGCTGCGCCTCGGGATTGAGCGCCAGGAAGTTGCTCGGCGCGGCGGCGTCGATCCACTGCTGCACGGCGAAGCGCACGCGCGCCTTGGCCTTGGCGTCGCCCTCGATGGACTCGGCCATCTGCATCAGCGTGCGGGCATTGAGCAGGTAGACCTGCGCCAGGTAGGCCGCGGCAGGGTTCTTGGCCCAGTCCTCGGCCGAGAAGCGGCGGTCGCCGAGCTTGGCAGGCTGCGCGCTGCCGTCGGGGTGCAGGCGGCTGAGCGTCTGGTTCCACAGCGCCGTCGCCTCGCTGAGGTACTCGCCCTGCAGCTTGGTCATGGCCTGCATCGGCAGATTCAAGCCCGACATGTTGCGCAGCGCTTCCGAGATGGCGGCGCTCAGCGCCGTGGCGTTGTCGCCAAGCTGTTGCAGTGCGGGAATGGGATGCAATGTCACGCTCGTCTCCTGAGGACTTTTTCACGAAAACCGTGGCTAGGTGGCGTTTTAGGCTTCGTGTCTTACCGCATCATGACAACAGTTTTCATTGTACGAAATACGTCATTCTGCGTAATTGCGGGTTTTTGCTATGTACTTGGTAGCTCTGGCATGGCTGTACGTGGTGCTGATGATGGCCGTGGCCGAAGCGATGGCCCCCAACGGGACCCTGCTCGGCGCACTGTTCACGCTGCTGCTGTATGGCGTACTGCCCTTGTCCATCGTCCTGTACCTCCTGGGAACGCCGGCGCGGCGACGGGCACGCAAGCGTGCCGAGGACGCCGCCTCATCCGCGCAGCCAGACAGCGGCAGCCTGCCGCCCCGTGACCCGGTCCCGCCGGAACGAGAAGAACCGTGAACGATCCTGCACCGTGCACCACTGTCCGCCACTGATCTGACGCAGACCTGCCATTTCGAGCCGGCGCCGCGCCAGCGCCGGCAGGTCCGCCAGCCAGCGCGCGCTGCCGTCGGCGCGCGGACGCCAGGTGAAGGCCGGGTCGGCCGGACCGTCCGGCGCCACGCCGAAGCCCTCCAGCACGTCAGAACCCACCTCGAAGCTCTGCGGCCCGATGCAGGGCCCCAGCCAAGCCAGCACCCCGGACGGCTCGCACTGCGCCAGCGCGCACACCTCGGCCAGCGTGTTCTCAAGCACGCCCTCGGACAGGCCGCGCCAGCCGGCATGTGCGGCCCCGACGGCACGGGCGTTGGACGCCGCGAAGAGCACCGGCAGGCAGTCCGCCACCTGCACCACGCACACCAGGCCAGGGTCGCCGGTGACCGCGGCATCGGCCTCGGGC
>JAEYPG010000034.1 GCA_023410975.1 Pseudomonadota bacterium | reverse complement strand
TCGGCCAGCTCGGGACCGCCCTGAGCCCAGTGGTGCATGCGCGCCACCTCGTCCAGCGTGAAGGGCGCCACGCCGCCCAGGCCGGGCAGGGCGCTCACCGGCAGGAACAGCAGTCCCAGCAGTTGATGCGCGCCCTCCGGCGTCTTGATCAGCTGGCTTTCCCAGCCCACGTTGAACTCGTGTGTCAGTGCCCGCGCGCCGACATAGGCCAGCAGCCCCAGCGCCACCATCGCGGCGCCCAGGTGCAGCGCGGCGCGGGCCCGCGCCTGCCACAGCGGCGCGGCGGCCCGGGCCCAGGTGCGTCCGAAGCGGCTGGCCACTGCCAGGCCGCCGCGGCGCCAGCGTCCCGGCCAGGCCGCCAGCCCCACCAGCACCCCCGACAGCGAGCGCGGCGTGTGCCGGCGCCGCAGGAACAGCCGGGACAACAGCCATCCCAGCGCCAGCAGCAGGTTCCACAGCACCACGGCCAGCAGCGGCGCGGACAGCAGGTTGATGCGCTGCGGGTTGACCAGCGCGTC
This sequence comes from Pseudomonadota bacterium, assembly GCA_023410975.1. Classification (GTDB taxonomy): domain Bacteria; phylum Pseudomonadota; class Gammaproteobacteria; order Burkholderiales; family Burkholderiaceae_C; genus Azohydromonas. Next base: position 6,049 of record JAEYPG010000034.1, on the reverse strand, counting down.
CGAGGCGAAGCCGGCTGCGAAGCCCGCGATAGCCACCAGCAGCGCCAGCACGCCCCAGGGGGCAGCGCCTTCGACGAAGCCGCGCAGCGCGGGGCGGCGCGCAACAACCTCCTGGAACAGCCGCTGCGCGCGCTGCGCGAGGAAGCGTTCCGACCAAGCCTGGTGCCGCAGCGTGCGCCCGGGCTTGGGCAGCCCGGCGCGCACCACCTCCGAAGCCTCGCGCCCTTGCGCTGGCGTGAGCAGCCGCCCTTCGCCGTCGGCGGTTTCGATGGCCTGGATCAGCAGCACGGTGCGGGCTTCGGCTTCGTTCAAGGCGGGTTCTCCGGTGTAGGAAGAGGCGGACCGGTATGCCGGTGCAACGGGCGGTCCCGTGGAGTGTGGCCCGCGGCCGCCTGAGCGTGCCGCGATGCGCGCCTTGCGGCGTGCGCTTGGCCGCACCCGCGCGGCGCCATTCTGCCCAGGCCTTCCCTGGGCATCCCCGTTGCCGTGTCGCGCCGGAATGAACGCTCCTTCAGTCCCGGCGCCGCCGGCTGCCGCTTCCGGGCGCCAGTGGGAAATCGACGCGCTGCGCGGACTGATGCTGGTGCTGATGACGCTCACGCACCTGCCCACGCGCTACGCCACCCCCACGAGCCAGCCTTTCGGCTTCGTCTCGGCGGCGGAAGGGTTCGTGTTCCTGTCGGCCTTCGTGGCGGCCAAGGTGTACACGGCGCGGCAGCGGCGCGAGGGGGACGAGGCGCTGACGCGCGGCTTCCACGGCCGCGCGCTCAAGCTCTGGGCGGTGCAGGGGGCGCTGCTGGTGGCGCTGTTCACGCTCATCGCGCTGCTGGGGCTGCTCATGGACCAGCCGGCCGTGACGGACCTGCTGTCCTTTTACCTGGAGCGTCCGCTGGTGGCTTTCGTGGCCGGCCTGATGCTGCTCTACAACCCGCCGCTGCTGGACATCCTGCCCCTGTACATCCTGTTCATGCTGGCCAGTCCGCTGCTGCTGCTCAGCGGCGGCCGGCGGGGCTGGACGCTGATATTGGGCGCGAGCGCCGCGCTGTGGGCGGCGGCGCAGCTGGACGTGGGCACGCACCTGTACGAAGCCGCGGCGCACTGGGCGCGCATCCCCGTGCCGGTGCGCGAGACCGGTGCCTTCGAACTGCTCGGCTGGCAGTTCCTGTGGGTGCTGGGCCTGTGGATGGGCGCGCGCGCCGCGCACGGTCTGCCGGTGCTGCCGGCGCTGCCGCCGTGGGTGTTCCGCGCCGCGGCGGCCTACGCGCTGGTGGCGCTCCTGTGGCGACATGCCGCCGGCCAGGTGCCCTGGCCCGGCGCACAGGACGGCCTTCCCGCGCTCGTGAACGCTGCTTTCGACAAGTGGCACCTGGGGCCGCTGCGCCTGCTGAACCTTGCGGCGCTGGCGCTGCTGCTGCTGCGCTACGGGCCGGCACTGGCGGCGCGCATCCCGCGTCCGCGCACGCTGGAGCTGCTGGGGCGCGCCTCGCTGCCGGTGTTCGGCGCGCACTTGCTGCTGGTGCTGCTGGCGCTGGCCTTCTTCGGCGCCGCGCACGACGGGCGCTCCTGGTGGGTGGACAGCGGCCTGCTGGCCGGCGCCTTCGCCGTGCTCTATGCCGTGGCGCGGGCCAGCGCCGCCATCGACCGGCACGGTGCCGAGGTGAAGGCGCGGCTCAAGGCCCGGCGGGAGCGCCGGCGCCACGCGCGTGCCGAAGCGCGGCGCTGAGCCCGGCCGCGTTCAGCGCAAGTGCGCCGCGATGACCTCGTGCCACAGCGCATAGCCCTGGGCGTTCATGTGCAGCCGGTCCGCGCCGAACAGCTCCGTGCGCGGCTGGCCGTCGGCGCCGAGCATGGGCGCGTGGATGTCGATGTAGTCCAGGCCCGGCCGGCCCTGGGCGTACTCGTGGATCAGCGCGTTGGCCTGCCGGATCTGCGGCAGCAGCGCCGCGCGCGCCGGGCTGGGCTTGATCGAGAGGTAGGCGATGCGCGTATCGGGCAGCGCGCGCTGCACGCCCTGCACGAACTCCACGTAGCTGTCGAACACCTGCTGCGGCGTGCGGCCGGCGTTGAGGTCGTTGTCGCCCGCGTACAGCACCACCAGGCGCGGCTTGTAGGCCACCACCAGGCGGTCCAGGTACGCGGCGCAGTCCGAGAGCTGCGAGCCGCCGAAGCCGCGCTTCACCAGCAGCGGCTGGTCCTGGAACTGCGCCTCCAGGTTCTCCCACAGCCGGATGGACGAGCTGCCCACGAACAGCACGCCGCCGGGCTGCACGGGCTTGGCCTTGTCCGCCGCCTCGAAGGCGTCGAAGGACTCGCGCCACTTGGCGTCCACCACGCTCAGCCGCTGCACCTCGGCCGGTGCGGGCACCGGCGGGACCGTGCCCGCCTGTGCCAGCAGCGCGGCGCCCAGCAGGGCGGCGCCGGCCATGAAACGCTTGAACAGGGGCTTGCGGAGGGTGGGTGCTGCGTTCATCGGGGCGCGATTCTGGGGCCGATGGCCGCATACCCCAAGCGCCTTGGAAGCGCCCTCAAGAAACGTGGGGTTGGTGCCGGCGAGCTTGCAGGCGCGTGGAGCCTGCCCTAGGACCGGGCCTTGGGACGCCTGGGCGGTTTCTGGTTTCGCAACGCGCAGGCATGAGCCTCGCCGGCCCACTGGGCCATCGCCGACAGGTCCTCCAGCGTCTCCGGCGGCGCCTGGTAGTAGCGCAGCGACACGCTGCGGTTCCCGGCTTCGTAGGTGAAGGGCTTCAAGCCCCGCGCCAGGAACCGGCCGACGTTCTGCTCATCGGTCTTGAAATACAGCTCGTCGCCGATCACCACGGCGAACATCAGGCCCGTCTTGAAAATGCCCCAGCCGCCGAACATCTTCTTGGCCTGGACGGGACCGAGAAAAGACATTTGTTCGACGACGTGGGCAGTAAAACTCATGGAACTCATGGATTGCCGGAACGGGTCGAATAGGGCTTCAGGATGTCGGCAGCCACGGGCCGCCCCGCATCCAGGTCTTTGCGCCGCTCGGCGCTGCCCATCGCCATGGCGGAAGCCCGCCCCAGCGCCAGGCTGTCCTGCCATGAGGTACCCGTCGGCAGCGGCGTCGGTGCCGGAATGGCCAGAATGTCCGCCGTGAGAGAAATTCCCGGCAGCAATTCGGCCACCACCTGCGCGGCGGCCTGCTTGGCCGCCTCCTCACCGATGCGGCCGCGCGTGCCCCAGGTGATGACGTAGTCGGCCGCTGTCGGGCTCTGCACGGTGGGCCTGGGGCTGATCGCGAAATCCCGCGACACGCCGTAATAGATGCGCATCAGCGCTTCCTCGGCCAGCATCGCCACGTCCTCGTGCTGCGAGGCATAGGAATAATCGTCCGTGGCGCGGTCCGCGCTGAATGCGGCGCTGACGTCCCAGGCTGTCAGCGCCCGCTGCTGCGCCGTGGGGGTTTCTCCTTTGAACATCACCCGGGCCAGGCCGATCCACATTTCCGAGCCCAGCGGGCTGGTGCGGTACAGCTTGCTCGAAATTCTCTGATCCGCAATCTGGGTCAGCGCATCGGGCAAGGGTATGTCTTTGCGCAGGCTGGCCAGCAGGCGCGGAGGCGAAAAATCGCCGGCGTGCGTCAATTCATGCACCATCAGGCTTGCAAAGGGAATCCTGATGTCCTCGATGGTCCGGGTGCCGTTGTAGCTCAGTGGATACCAGTTGTAGGCGTAATCGTTGCCCTTCACATAGCGCCACAGGCTGGCGAACTGGAGTGCATCGCCGAAGTCGCTGCGGTAATCCGGCGTCTTGTCGATCTCCGCCAATTCCTCGGGAGTGGTCCATAAATACACCGGGTCGATATACATCGCCCCCGTCGCACCCCAATAGAAGGACGGCCGGATCTTGCTTGCGACGACGATGGCGGTGACGGGTTTCATCATTTGCAGCAGGTCAGCGGGCAGCGTTTGCAGCAGCTCGCGCAGCCGCTGCGCCATCCAGGGCCGCGAGGTGACGACGCGCGCCATGACCTCGTCCACGGTCACGGGGGCGGATGACGCCAGGCCGATGAACGGCAGCTGGTTCAGCGTGCAGGGCGTCGTGCGCTGGGCCGTGAAGGTGCAATCGGCCAGTGCCGCGGCGTAGGGCGCGCCGGCGACGGCCGGCGTGACGGGCTCGATGTACGCCTGGAGGGCCGATTGGCCCGTTCCGCCGCCGTCATTGCTGGTGGCCTCGCCTCCACCGCCGCCTCCACCGCCGCAGCCGGCCAGCAGCAAAAGCAAGGTGGCGGCGCCGCTGGTGGCGCGGAATGCGAATTTCATGCTTTTCTCCCTCGGTGCCTTGTGGCGTAGCCTGTTTCAGGAAGCAGGCCCGCCAAGGAGTTTTCCATGGATCGCTGTGCCTATCGCAGCCGAAACACGGATGCGCTGGTGGGCGTGGCCGATTCGTCGACGAGTTGGCCGAAGACGTTGGGGCAGCGCTCGAGCCTGCGGTCATCCTTGGGAGCGTGGGACGGCCACGCTGGTGCAGCGCCGGTCCGCGCCGGGTCTCGGGCAAACCACCGCTGATTTTCAGAAGGCCTTGAAAACAAAAGCGGCGGCTTTCGTGGAAAACCGCCGCAGCCGGTATCAAGCAAAGCTCCGCGAAACCTCCCGGGTACCGCGAAGATCCTATTGGCTCGTAGGGGCGGTGATCCTGTCGTGAAGTAGCCAACGGATGTCCGGAACCGGGTGATTCCTGTCTGTTTTCATGTTCCCGAGCGGCCTTCCATGGCGGACGGCAGAAAAGGCTTGATGGCGGCCAGGGCCCTTTCCACGCAGGCCTCCTTTTCGCCCACCGGCGCCACGTAGTGCATGGCTTCCTGCGCGGCCGCTTCGCCCTCCGTTCGGGCGATCACCCAGGCCGCAAGATATTGCGAAGCCAGGCAGCCGCCGGCCGTGGCGACGTTGCCGCGGGCGAAGAAGGGCTGGTTCAACACCTCGACGCCCGCCTCCTGCACCCAGGGTTTGGTGAGGAGGTCGGTGCAGGCCGGAACGCCGTGCAGCAGGCCGAGCTTGGCCAATATCAGCGTGCCGGAGCACTGGGCGCCGATCAATTGCCGCGCGGGGTCGAGCCGCAGTTGGCCGATCAGCGCCGGGTCATTGACGAATTCGCGCGTCTTCATGCCGCTGCCCACCAGTACCACATCGGCCGAATTGGCCTCGGCCAGCGTGGCCTGGGCCTGCACCACCACGCCGTTCATGGAGGTCAGTTTCTCGTCCGGCCCACAGATGGAAACCCGCCAGCCGGGCCGCTTGACGCGGTTGAGGATGCCCAGGGCGATGAAGGAGTCGAGCTCGTTGAAGCCCTGGGCGGTGAGGATGGTGATGTGCATGGAGTTGGCGTCATAAGGAGCGGATCGGGCGGCCTTCAGCGAAATTGCTCTATTGCTCCGGCACGTTCCTCTCCAACTCCGCCAGCCAGGCCGCCGACGAAGCATCTGAAGGCGCCCGCCAATCCCCCCGCGGCGACAGCGAGCCGCCCGAGCCGACCTTGGGTGAATTCGGCACGCAGGTGCGCTTGAACTGGTTGGGGAAGAAGCGCCGCAGGAAGGTCTGCAGGTGCTTGCGGATCTCCGCCAGGGTGTATTTGGCGTCGTCCCCCGTGGCCCACGCGTGGTGCGCCAGGAAGGCGATCTTCGACGGGTCGTAGCCGTAGCGCAGCAGGTGGAAGAGGTTGAAATCCTGCAGCTCGTAGGGGCCCACCGCGCTTTCGGTGGATTGCGCCGGCTGCTGCCCCTCCGCGCCGCCGGGCACCAGCTCGGGACTGATCTCGGTGGCCAGGATGTCCAGCAGCACCTGGCTGCCGGCTTCGCCGACCTGGCCCGTCTCGGCCACCCAGCGCACCAGGTACTGCATGAGCGTCTTGGGCACGCTGGCGTTCACGCCGTAGTGCGACATGTGGTCGCCCACGCCGTAGGTGCACCAGCCCAGCGCCAGCTCGCTCAGGTCGCCGGTGCCGATCACGATGCCGCCGTGCAGGTTCGCCAGCCGGAACAGGTGGCTGGTGCGCTCGCCGGCCTGCACGTTCTCGAAGGTCACGT
>JAEYPG010000736.1 GCA_023410975.1 Pseudomonadota bacterium | reverse complement strand
GCGCGGTGGAGCTGCCCAAGGACAAGGAAATGGTGATGCCTGGCGACAACGTCTCCATCACCGTCAAGCTGATCGCCCCGATCGCCATGGAAGAAGGTCTGCGCTTCGCCATCCGCGAAGGCGGCCGTACCGTCGGCGCCGGCGTCGTGGCCAAGATCATCGAGTAAGTCGTTGCGTGACGGCCTGGGCCGGTGACGGCCTGGGTTGCGCCTTCAACACCGCGGCCTGTGGGCCGCATCGCTCTTTCAAGGAAACGTCATGCAAAAGCAGAAGATCCGCATCCGCCTCAAGGCCTTCGACTACAAGCTGATCGACCAGTCGGCCCTCGAGATCGTGGACACGGCCAAGCGCACCGGCGCCATCGTCAAGGGTCCCGTGCCCCTGCCCACGCGCATGCAGCGCTTCGACATCCTGCGCTCGCCGCACGTCAACAAGACCTCGCGCGACCAGTTCGAGATCCGCACCCACCAGCGTCTGATGGACATCGTCGATCCGACCGACAAGACGGTGGACGCGCTGATGAAGCTGGACCTGCCCGCGGGCGTGGACGTCGAGATCAAGCTGCAGTGATCTCGGTCTGAGCGGTTGGGGCTGGCGTAGGGTTTTCCACGTCTGCTACAATCGCCGGCTTTGCACAAGGGCGCCCTTCGTGGGCGCCTTTTGCACAGGCCGATGTGCCTTCCATGGCGTTGCCGTGGGGGCTGTCGGCGTTGTCACTCCCGGCCAATCGTTGTCGGGTGTCTGAAACAAAGGCCTCGCCATGCGGGGCTGGAGAAGAACCATGAGTCTGAGCAATCGCCTCGGATTGCTGGGCCGCAAGGTGGGCATGATGCGCATCTTCACGGACGACGGCGACGCCGTGCCCGTGACGGTGCTGGATGTGTCCAACAACCGCGTCACCCAGATCAAGACCGAAGAGACCGACGGCTACAGCGCCATCCAGGTGGCGTTCGGTGCGCGCAAGGCTTCGCGCGTGACCAAGCCTGAGGCGGGTCATCTGGCCAAGGCTGGTGTCGAACCGGCTGAAGTTCTCAAGGAATTCCGCGTCAGCGCTGATGTGGCTGCCCAGTATCAGCCGGGCGCCGCAGTGCCGGTGACGCTGTTCGCCGCGGGCCAGCTGGTGGACGTGCAAGGCACGTCGATCGGTAAGGGCTTTACCGGCACCATCAAGCGCCACAACTTCGGCTCGCAGCGCGCGTCGCACGGCAACAGCCGTTCGCACAACGTGCCGGGTTCGATCTCGATGGCGCAGGATCCGGGCCGCGTGTTCCCGGGCAAGAAGATGTCCGGCCACATGGGCGACGAGACCGTCACCACCCAGAACCTGGACATCGTGCGCGTGGACGAGGCTCGCTCGCTGCTGCTGGTGCGCGGTGCCGTCCCCGGGTCGAAGAACGGCCACGTGGTCGTGCGTCCCGCCGTCAAGGTCAAGGTCAAGAAAGGGGCCCAGTAATGCAGCTCGAGCTCCTGAACGAGCAGGGTCAGGCCACCGCCAAGGTTGACGCCCCCGACACCGTTTTTGCTCGCGACTACAACGAAGCGCTGGTGCACCAGATCGTCGTGGCCTACCAGGCCAACGCCCGTCAAGGTACCCGCAAGCAGCTCACGCGCGCCGAAGTTCACCACTCGACCAAGAAGCCTTTCCGTCAGAAGGGCACCGGTCGCGCTCGTGCCGGTATGACCTCTTCGCCGCTGTGGCGCGGAGGCGGTCGGATCTTCCCGAACACGCCGGACGAGAACTTCAGCCAGAAGGTCAACAAGAAGATGTACCGCGCCGGCATGGCCGCCATCTTCTCGCAGCTCGCCCGTGAAGGCCGTCTGGCCGTGGTCGAGTCGCTGGCCGTGGAAGCCCCCAAGACCAAGCTGCTGGCCCAGAAGTTCAAGGCCATGGGCCTGGATTCCGTGCTCGTGATCGCCGACCAGATCGACGACAACCTGGCGCTGGCCTCGCGCAACCTGGCCAACGTGCTCGTGGTCGAGCCGCGTTACGCCGACCCGCTGTCGCTGGTCTTCTACAAGAAGGTGCTGGTGACCAAGGGCGCGATCGAGCAACTCAAGGAGATGTTCGCATGAGCACCCCCAAGTTCGACGAGGGCCGTCTGGCCCAGGTGCTGGTGGCGCCCATCGTGTCCGAGAAGGCCACGAGCGTCTCCGAGAAGCACAACCAGGTCCTGTTCAAGGTCCTGCGCAACGCCACCAAGCCCGAGATCAAGGCCGCTGTTGAACTGATGTTCAAGGTCGAGGTCGAGTCGGTGCAGACCGTGAACCAGAAGGGCAAGGTCAAGCGCTTCGGTCGCTCCATCGGCCGCCGCGACCACGTCAAGAAGGCGTACGTGTCGCTCAAGGAAGGCCAGGAGCTCAACTTCGGTGGGGAGGACGCGTAATGGCTGTCGTCAAGATCAAACCGACTTCGCCGGGCCGTCGTGCTCAGGTGAAGGTGGTGCACAAGCATCTGCACAAGGGCGCTCCTGAAGCCTCGCTGCTGGAGCCCCAGAAGCAGAACGCCGGCCGCAACAACAACGGCCACATCACGATGCGCCACAAGGGTGGTGGCCACAAGCACCACTACCGTGTCGTGGACTTCAAGCGCACCAAGGACGGTATTCCCGCCAAGGTCGAGCGTATCGAGTACGACCCCAACCGCACGGCCCACATCGCCCTGGTGTGCTATGCCGACGGCGAGCGTCGCTACATCATTGCGCCGCGCGGCCTGGAAGCTGGCGCCACCGTGATCAGCGGCTCCGAAGCCCCGATCAAGGCCGGCAACACGCTGCCCATCCGCAACATCCCCGTGGGCTCGACGATTCACTGCGTCGAGATGCTGCCGGGCAAGGGCGCGCAGATCGCGCGTTCGGCCGGTACCTCGGTGACGCTGATGGCTCGCGAAGGCTCCTACGCCCAGCTGCGCTTGCGCTCGGGTGAAGTGCGTCGCATCCACATCGACTGCCGCGCCACGATCGGTGAGGTCAGCAACGAAGAGCACAGCCTGCGCCAGTACGGCAAGGCCGGCGCTATCCGTTGGAAGGGCATCCGTCCGACGGTGCGTGGCGTGGCCATGAACCCGGTGGATCACCCGCACGGTGGTGGCGAAGGCCGCACCGGCGAGGGCCAGGTGCCGGTGTCGCCGTGGAACACGATGACCAAGGGCTTCCGCACCCGCAACAACAAGCGCACGCAGACGTTCATCGTCTCGCGTCGCAAGAAGTAAGAAGGGCAGCACCAGATGGCACGCTCTCTGAAAAAGGGTCCTTTCGTGGACCACCACCTGTTGGCCAAGGTCGAGAAGGCCGTGGCGATCAAGGACAAGAAGCCGATCAAGACCTGGTCGCGTCGCTCGACGATCCTGCCCGAGTTCATCGGCCTGACGATCGCCGTGCACAACGGCAAGCAGCACGTGCCCGTGTACGTGTCCGACCAGATGGTCGGCCACAAGCTGGGCGAGTTCGCGCTGACCCGGACCTTCAAGGGTCACCCGGCCGACAAGAAGGCCAAGCGCTAAAGGATGACGACCATGGAAACCCGTGCAATCGTTCGCGGCGTCCGCCTGTCGGCCGACAAGGGCCGGCTGGTGGCCGATCTGGTCCGCGGCAAGAAGGTGGACCAGGCGCTCAACATCCTGACGTTCACGCAGAAGAAGGCCGCCGGCATCATCAAGAAGGCCCTGGAGTCCGCGATCGCCAACGCCGAGCACAACGACGGCGCCGACATCGACGAACTGAAGGTCACCTCGATCTACGTCGAGCAGGCTGCCACGCTCAAGCGTTTTTCCGCGCGCGCCAAGGGCCGCGGCAACCGCATCAGCAAGCCCACCTGCCACATCTTCGTGACGGTCGGCAACTGAGGCGCTGAGGAAGACTATGGGACAGAAAATCCATCCGACCGGCTTCCGCCTGCCCGTCACTCGTGCGTGGGCGTCGCGCTGGTACGCGTCGAACACCAACTTCGCCGGCATGCTGGCTGAAGACCTGCAGGTGCGCGACTACCTGCGCCAGCGTCTGAAGAACGCTGCCGTGTCGCGCGTGCTGATCGAGCGCCCCGCCAAGAACGCCCGCATCACCATCTTCTCGGCCCGTCCGGGTGTGGTGATCGGCAAGAAGGGCGAGGACATCGAGAACCTGAAGGCCGAACTGACCAAGCGTCTGGGCGTGCCGGTGGCGGTGAACATCGAAGAGGTGCGCAAGCCCGAGGTCGATGCGCAGCTGATCGCCGACTCGATCACCCAGCAGCTGGAAAAGCGCATCATGTTCCGCCGCGCCATGAAGCGCGCGATGCAGAACGCCATGCGCCTGGGTGCCCAGGGCATCAAGATCATGAGCGCCGGTCGTCTGAACGGCATCGAGATCGCCCGTACCGAGTGGTACCGCGAGGGCCGTGTGCCCCTGCACACCCTCAAGGCTGACATCGACTACGGCTTCTCGGAAGCCCGCACGACCTACGGCGTCATCGGCGTCAAGGTCTGGGTGTACCGCGGCGACCGTCTGGCCAGCGGCGAGGCCCCTGGCATCGTGACCCCTGCCGGTGAAGAGGAGCGCCGTCCGCGTCGCAATGCGCGTCCGGGTCCGGGCGGCCGTGGCCGTCCCGACGGCCGTGACGGTCGTGGTCCGCGTGCCGATGGCGGTGGCGACAAGCCTGCCGGCGGCGCGCCGCAGCGTGTGCGCAAGGCGCCCACGGGTGCCTAAGGAGAACTAGCAATGCTGCAACCCTCTCGTCGCAAATTCCGCAAGGAACAGAAGGGCCGCAACACCGGCATCGCCACGCGCGGTGCCGCCGTGTCGTTCGGTGAATTCGGCCTGAAGGCCACCGAGCGCGGCCGCATCACCGCCCGCCAGATCGAAGCTGCGCGTCGTGCGATCTCGCGCCACATCAAGCGCGGTGGCCGCATCTTCATCCGCATCTTCCCGGACAAGCCGATCTCGCAAAAGCCTGCCGAAGTCCGTATGGGTAACGGCAAGGGCAACCCCGAGTACTACGTGGCCGAGATCCAGCCGGGCAAGGTGCTCTACGAAATCAACGGCGTGCCCGAGCAGCTCGCCCGCGAAGCGTTCACGCTGGCCGCAGCCAAGCTGCCCCTGCGCTGCACCTTCGTGGCGCGCCAAGTCGGCGCCTGAGATCGGAGAACCTCATGAAAGCATCTGAACTCCGCGCCAAGGACGTCGCCGAACTGGAGAAGGAAATCTCCGAGCTGCTCAAGGCCCATTTCGGCCTGCGCATGCAGAAGGCGACCCAACAGCTGAGCAACCACACCGCCTTGGGCAAGACGCGCCGCGACATCGCCCGCGCCAAGACCGTGCTGGCTCAGAAGAAGAAGGAAGCCGCCCAATGAACGCCCAAGCCCAAAACGCCGAAGGCAAGACCAAGGTCGTCCGCACCTTCATCGGCAAGGTCGTCAGCGACAAGCGCGCCAAGACCGTGACGGTGCTGGTGGAGCGTCGCGTCAAGCACGAGCTCTATGGCAAGATCGTTGCGCGCTCGAACAAGTACCACGCTCACGACGAGAACGGCGAGTACAAGATCGGCGACACGGTCGAGATCACGGAAAGCCGTCCGATCTCCAAGACCAAGTCCTGGGTTGTGACGCGCCTGGTCGAAAAGGCCCGGACCGTCTGACGTTAGAGGACTAGTGTCCGCACGAGCGGCCGCCAGCGTCGGGTCTCCGGCGTGGTGGCCGTTTTCATTTCCACTGCACAGGAGACGATCGTCATGTTGAAAGTCGGTGATCGGTTGCCGGAGGGCACGCTGTACGAGTTCATCGAAGTCGAAGGGGAGGGCTGCAGCCTGGGCCCCAACGCCTTTGACATCGCCAAGTCCACTGCCGGGCGCACAGTGGCCATCTTCGGGCTGCCCGGCGCTTTCACTCCGACCTGTTCGGCGCAGCATGTGCCGGGCTATGTCACCGCAGCCGAGGACCTCAAGGCTGCCGGCGTGGACGAGATCTGGTGCGTGTCCGTGAACGACGCCTTTGTGATGGGCGCCTGGGGCCGTGCGCAGGGCGCGGCCGGCAAGGTGCGCATGATGGCTGACGGCAACGGCGACTTTGCCCGCGCCGCCGGATTGGAGCTGGACCTCACCGGCCGAGGCCTGGGCAAGCGGCTGCAGCGGTGCTCCATGTTGGTCGTCGATGGCGTGGTGCGTGCGCTCAACGTCGAGGCGCCGGGCAAATTCGAGGTCAGTGATGCGCAGACCCTGCTGACCCAGGCGCGTGCCTTGCGCCAAGGCTGAGCCGCTCTCAGGGCTCGGTGTCGCCTGTCGCGCGGCAGCCGGGCCCGATGACCTCGCGCCGTGTCATGTCTTGACACGGCGTGGAATTTCGCTGCATAATCAGCAGCTTCGCCGGAAGGCCGGCTTACGTCCAGTTATGGCGACGTAGGCAAGGCCCCCGGATCCGCCCCAATCGCCGGCTGTCTGAGCGTTCGTTTGAGCCGCCGGTGCGACGGGCCCAAGACTGACCGGTGCGACGTTGTTGTCGCTCTGGGGCAAGTTGGGGACAGACATGATCCAAATGCAATCGCGACTCGACGTCGCTGACAACACGGGCGCCAAATCCGTCATGTGCATCAAGGTGCTCGGCGGTTCCAAGCGTCGTTATGCCGGCATTGGCGACATCATCAAGGTCAGCATCAAGGAAGCTGCGCCTCGTGGTCGCGTCAAGAAGGGCGAGGTTTACAGCGCCGTGGTGGTGCGCACTGCCAAGGGCGTGCGCCGTCAGGACGGCTCGCTGGTGAAGTTCGACGGCAATGCCGCCGTGCTGCTGAACAACAAGCTCGAGCCCATCGGCACCCGCATCTTCGGCCCGGTCACGCGTGAACTGCGTACCGAGCGTTTCATGAAGATCGTCTCGCTCGCGCCCGAAGTGCTCTGAGCCCCAGGTCAAAGGACAGACCATGAACAAGATTCGCAAGGGCGACCAGGTCATCGTGCTGACCGGCCGCGACAAGGGCAAGCGTGGCACCGTGACGCAGCGCGTGGACGATTCCCATCTGATCGTTGAAGGCGTGAACGTTGCGAAGAAGCACGTCAAGCCCAACCCGATGAAGGGCACGACTGGTGGCGTCGTCGACAAGACCATGCCGATTCACCAGTCCAACGTTGCCATCTTCAACGCCGCCACCGGCAAAGCTGACCGCGTTGGCGTCAAGCTGCTGGCCGACGGCAAGAAGGTGCGCGTGTACAAGTCCAGCGGCGACGAGATTCAAGCTTAAGGCGAGGTTCGAATGGCTAACCAACAAATCGCTCGTCTGCAGCAGCAGTACCGCGAAAAGATCGTGCCGGACCTCATGAAGAAGTTCGGCTACAAGTCGGTGATGGAAGTGCCGCGCCTGACCAAGATCACGCTCAACATGGGCGTGAGCGAGGCGGTGTCGGACAAGAAGGTGATGGACCACGCCGTGGGCGACCTCACCAAGATCGCCGGCCAGAAGCCCGTGATCACCAAGTCCAAGAAGGCCATCGCCGGCTTCAAGATCCGCGAGAACGTGCCCATCGGCTGCATGGTCACGCTGCGCGGCGTGCAGATGTACGAATTCCTGGACCGCTTCGTCACCATCGCGCTGCCGCGCGTGCGTGACTTCCGCGGCATCTCGGGTCGTTCCTTCGACGGTCGCGGCAACTACAACGTCGGCGTCAAGGAACAGATCATTTTCCCCGAGATCGAGTACGACAAGATCGACGCCATCCGTGGTCTGAACATCAGCATCACCACGACGGCCAAGACCGACGACGAGTGCAAGGCCCTGCTGCAGGCCTTCCGTTTCCCGTTCAAGAACTGAGGTGACCTGTGGCTAAACTTTCTCTGATTCAGCGCGAGCTGAAGCGCGAACAGCTGGTCGCCAAGTTCGCCAAGAAGTACGCCGAGCTCAAGGCCATCATCGACGATGCCAAGCGTTCGGAAGAAGAGCGCTACGCCGCGCGTCTGGAGCTGCAGAAGCTGCCCCGCAACGCCAACCCGACCCGTCTGCGCAACCGTTGCGAGCTCACCGGTCGTCCCCGTGGCACCTTCCGCCAGTTCGGTCTGGCACGTACCAAGATCCGTGAACTGGCCTTCAAGGGCGACATCCCCGGTGTCGTCAAGGCCAGCTGGTAAGTCGGCGAGAGCAGGAGATTTCGAATGAGCATGAGTGATCCGATCGCCGACATGCTGACGCGCATCCGCAACGCCCAGAGCGTTGACAAGGCCAGCGTGTCCATGCCGTCGTCCAAGCTGAAGGTGGCGATTGCCCAGGTCCTGAAGGACGAGGGCTACATCGACGGCTTCGCCATCAAGGGCGAGCCGGGCAAGGCCGAGCTGGAAATCGCGCTGAAGTACTACGCGGGCCGTCCGGTGATCGAGCGCATCGAGCGCGTGAGCCGCCCGGGCCTGCGCATCTACAAAGGCCGCCACGACATTCCCCAGGTTCAGAATGGCCTGGGCGTGGCGATCGTCACCACCCCGAAGGGCGTGATGACGGACCGCAAGGCGCGCGCTGCCGGCATCGGCGGCGAAGTGCTGTGCTACGTGGCCTAAGGAGAGACGAGCAATGTCCCGCGTTGGAAAAATGCCCATCGCCGTCCCGCAGGGCGTGGACGTGTCGGTGACGGCCGAACAAATCACCGTCAAGGGCGCGCAAGGCACGCTGTCCCGTCCCGTGAACTCGCTGGTGACGGTGAGCAACGAGGCCGGCACGCTGCGCTTCGCCCCCGTCAATGACAGCGCCGAAGCCGACGCCATGAGCGGCACGCTGCGCGCGCTGGTCAACAACATGGTCACGGGCGTGAGCAAGGGCTTCGAGCGCAAGCTCAACCTGGTGGGCGTGGGTTTCCGTGCCCAGGCCCAGGGCCAGAAGCTGAACCTGCAAGTGGGCTTCTCGCATCCTGTGGTCAAGGACATGCCTGCCGGTATCACCGTGCAGTGCCCGACCCAGACCGAGATTCTCATCAAGGGAGCCGATCGCCAGGTGGTGGGTCAGGTGGCCGCTGAAGTGCGCGCCATCCGTCCTCCCGAGCCCTACAAGGGCAAGGGCATCCGCTACAGCGACGAGCGCGTGGTCCTCAAAGAGACCAAGAAGAAGTAAGGAGTGGCAGCATGACCATCAACAAGAAGGATCAGCGCATCCGCCGCTCGCGCCAAACGCGTGCGCGCATCGCCGTGCAGCGCGTGGCGCGCCTGACGGTGTTCCGCTCCAATCTGCACATCTACGCCAGCGTCATCTCCGACTGCGGCACCAAGGTGCTCGTGAGCGCCTCGACCGCCGAGAAGGAAGTGCGCGAGCAACTGGGCGCCGAAGGCAAGGGTGGCAACACCGCTGCCGCCGCCCTGATCGGCAAGCGCATCGCCGAGAAGGCCAAGGCCGCCGGTATCGAGAAGGTGGCCTTCGACCGCGCGGGCTTCGCCTATCACGGTCGCGTCAAGGCGCTGGCCGAGGCCGCTCGCGAAGCCGGCCTGCAGTTCTGACCAGGATCCAACATGGCAAAGTTTCAACCTCGCGCTCAGACTGAAGGCAACGACGACGGTCTGAAGGAAAAGATGATCGCGGTCAACCGCGTCACCAAGGTCGTCAAGGGCGGCCGCACCATGAGCTTCGCGGCTCTGACGGTGGTGGGTGACGGCGACGGCCGCATCGGCATGGGCAAGGGCAAGGCCAAGGAAGTGCCGGTGTCGGTGCAGAAGGCCATGGAAGCCGCCCGCCGCAACATGTTCAAGGTGGCGCTGAAGAACGGTACCGTGTACCACAACGTGCGCGGCGAGCACGGCGCTGCCAAGGTGCTGCTGGCCCCCGCGCCGGCCGGTACTGGCATCATCGCCGGTGGCCCGATGCGTGCCGTTTTCGAGGTCATGGGTGTCACGGACATCGTGGCCAAGAGCCTGGGCTCCTCGAACGCCTACAACATGGTGCGTGCCACGCTGGACGCGCTGCGCCGCTCCACCACGCCGGCCGAAGTCGCGGCCAAGCGCGGCAAGTCGGTCGAAGAGATCTTCGGCTGAGCCGCACGCGGAGAACAACCATGGCTGACAAGCAAACCCTGAAGGTCAAGCTGGTGCGCAGCGTGATCGGCACCAAGCAGTCCCACCGCGACACCGTGCGCGGCCTGGGTCTGCGCAAACTCAACAGTGAGTCTGTCCTTGAGGACACGCCTGCTGTGCGCGGCATGATCAATAAGGTCGCCTACCTCGTGAAGGTGCTCTAAGCATCCACGGGACCAGGCACAAGGAATCGAACCATGCAACTCAACACCATCAAGCCCGCCTCGGGCGCCAAGCATGCCAAGCGCCGTGTCGGCCGTGGCATCGGCTCGGGCCTGGGCAAGACTGCGGGTCGCGGCCACAAGGGTCAGAAGTCGCGTGCCGGCGGCTTCCACAAGGTGGGCTTCGAAGGCGGCCAGATGCCGCTGCAGCGCCGCCTGCCCAAGCGCGGCTTCAAGTCGGCTTCGCTGAAGTACAACGCCGAGATCAGCCTGGCCGAGCTGCAAAAGCTCGAGGCTACGGAAGTGAACCTCGTGGTGCTCAAGGCCGCCGGCCTGGTGCCCGAGATCGCGCGCAACGTGAAGGTGATCAAGTCCGGTGAGCTGACCCGTGCGGTCACGCTGTCGGGCATTGGCGCCACTGCGGGTGCCAAGGCGGCGATCGAAGCGGCCGGCGGCAGCCTGGCCAGCAACGCTTAAGGACCTGCGACCTTGGCTACTTCAGCGAACCAACTGGCCAAGAGCGGGAAGTTCGGCGACCTGCGTCGCCGGCTCGTGTTCTTGGTGCTTGCGCTGGTGGTCTATCGCATCGGCGCCCATATCCCGGTGCCGGGGATCGATCCGCAGCAGCTGCAGCAGCTCTTCAAGAGCCAGTCGGGCGGCATCCTGAGCCTGTTCAACATGTTCTCCGGCGGAGCGCTTTCGCGCTTCACGGTGTTCGCGTTGGGCATCATGCCGTACATCTCGGCGTCGATCATCATGCAACTGATGACCTACGTCGTGCCTTCGCTGGAGTCGCTCAAGAAGGAAGGCGAGGCCGGGCGGCGCAAGATCACGCAGTACACGCGCTACGGCACGTTGGGTCTGGCGCTGTTCCAGTCGTTGGGTATTGCGCTTGCGCTCGAAGGTTCGCAGGGTCTGGTGCTGTCGCCGGGATTCGGTTTCCGCATGACGACCGTGGTGAGCCTGGTGGCTGGCACGATGTTCCTGATGTGGCTGGGTGAGCAAATCACCGAGCGCGGTCTGGGCAACGGCATCTCGATCCTGATCTTCTCGGGCATCGCCGCGGGTCTGCCGGGTTCGGTGGGTGGTCTGTTCGAGCTGGTGCGCACCGGCGCGATGAGCATCATCGCGGCGCTGTTCATCATCGCCATCGTCGTGCTGGTGACCTACTTCGTCGTGTTCGTCGAGCGGGGCCAGCGCAAGATTCTGGTGAACTACGCCAAGCGCCAGGTGGGCAACAAGGTTTACGGTGGCCAGTCGTCGCACCTGCCCTTGAAGCTCAACATGTCGGGCGTGATTCCGCCGATCTTCGCGTCGTCGATCATCCTGCTGCCCGCGACGATCGTCGGCTGGTTCGCCACCGGCGAGGGTCTGACGTGGCTGAAGGATCTCTCGGGTGCGTTGTCGCCGGGCCAGCCGATCTACGTGCTGCTGTACGCAGCGATGATCGTCTTCTTCTGCTTCTTCTACACGGCGCTGGTATTCAACAGCCGTGAGACGGCGGACAACCTGAAGAAGAGCGGCGCGTTCATCCCGGGCATCCGTCCGGGCGAGAACACGGCGCGGCACATCGATCGCATCCTCTCGCGTCTGACGCTGGCTGGTGCGGCGTACATCACGCTGGTGTGCCTGCTGCCTGAGTTCCTGGTGCTGAAGTACAACGTTCCGTTTTACTTCGGTGGCACCTCGCTGCTGATCATCGTGGTGGTGACGATGGATTTCTGGGCCCAGGTCCAGAGCTACGTGATGAGCCAGCAGTACGAGTCACTGCTGAAGAAGGCGAACTTCAAGGCAAGCTGAGACGCGCATGGCCAAAGACGACGTCATCCAGATGCAGGGCGAGATTCTCGAGAACCTGCCCAACGCCACCTTCCGGGTGAAGCTTGAAAACGGGCACGTGGTGCTCGGCCACATCTCTGGAAAGATGCGCATGCACTACATCCGCATTCTTCCCGGCGACAAGGTCACCGTGGAGCTCACCCCTTACGATTTGAGTCGCGCTCGCATCGTCTTCCGGGCGAAATGAGTCATTGAAAGGTCAAGGAGAAGACCATGAAAGTAGCAGCTTCGGTCAAGAAGATGTGCCGCAATTGCAAGATCATCCGCCGCAACGGCGTGGTGCGCGTCATCTGCACCGACCCGCGCCACAAGCAGCGCCAGGGTTGAGCGGCTGAGCCCTCAACGACAGGACACAGAGGTATTCCATGGCACGTATTGCCGGCATCAACATCCCGCCGCACAAGCACACCGAGATCGGCCTGACCTCGATCTACGGTATTGGCCGTACCACCGCGCAGAAGATCTGCGACGCGGTCGGCATCGCCTACTCCAAGAAGGTCAAGGAGCTCACCGACGCCGATCTGGAAAAGATCCGCGATGAGATCAGCCGCCTCACCATCGAAGGCGACCTGCGTCGTGAGATGTCGATCAACATCAAGCGGCTGATGGATCTCGGCTGCTACCGTGGCATGCGCCACCGCCGCGGCCTGCCCGTGCGCGGTCAGCGCACCAAGACCAATGCCCGTACCCGCAAGGGTCCGCGCAAGTCGGGCGCCCTGGTCAAGAAGTGAGCTGCTCGCAGCGATTGAGAGATACCGAACATGGCTAAGGCACCTACCAACACCGCCGCGCGTCGCGTCAGCAAGAAGGTTCGCAAGAACATCGCCGACGGCATCGCGCACGTGCACGCGTCGTTCAACAACACGATCATCACGATCACTGACCGCCAGGGCGGCGCCCTGTCCTGGGCTTCCTCGGGCGGTCAGGGCTTCAAGGGCTCGCGCAAGAGCACCCCGTTTGCGGCGCAGGTGGCTGCCGAGACGGCCGGCCGTGCGGCGCAAGAGCAGGGCATCAAGAACCTGGACGTCAAGATCAAGGGCCCGGGCCCGGGTCGTGAGTCTTCGGTGCGCGCGCTGGCTTCGCTGGGCATTCGCATCACGTCGATCTCCGACGTGACGCCTGTGCCGCACAACGGCTGCCGCCCTCAGAAGCGCCGCCGCATCTGATTTCGTTGTAGAATCGCGCCCTTTGCCGCCGCCTTCGGGCGGCATTGGCGCTTACAGTGGGCTCAATAACGCGCCCGACGCACGAGTCGGGCGGTGTGGGCCATGAAGACCACCGTCTGAGCGTTTCCACAACAAGACCCGCCAGACTTGCGCGCGGCCTTCGGCCGTCGCGTCAGACCGATCTCCAAGGACAAGCACGTGGCACGTTATCTCGGCCCCAAGGCCAAACTCTCCCGCCGTGAAGGCACCGACCTGTTCCTGAAGAGCGCCCGCCGCGCTATCAGCGACAAGGCCAAGTTTGACAGCAAGCCCGGCCAGCATGGCCGCACCTCCGGCTCGCGTACCAGCGACTTCGGCCTGCAACTGCGTGAAAAGCAGAAGGTCAAGCGGATGTACGGCGTGCTGGAGCGCCAGTTCCGCCGCTATTTCGCCGAAGCCGAGCGTCGCCGTGGCAACACTGGCGCCAACCTGCTGTCGCTGCTGGAGTCGCGCCTGGACAACGTGGCCTACCGCATGGGCTTCGGTTCGACACGTGCTGAAGCGCGCCAGCTGGTGTCGCACAAGGCCCTGACGGTCAACGGCCAGGTCGTGAACATTGCCTCCTACCTGGTCAAGCCGGGTGACGTGGTGGCCGTGCGCGAGAAGGCCAAGAAGCAACTGCGTATCCAGGACGCGCTCAAGCTGGCCGACTCCATCGGTCTGCCGGGCTGGGTGCAGGTGGACATCGCCAAGATGGAAGGCGTGTTCAAGAAGGCGCCGGACCGCGATGAATTCGGTGCCGAGATCAACGAGTCGCTGATCGTCGAACTTTACTCGCGCTGATGCGCGAGCTTTCGCTGCCGTGCGCCGCACCCGCGGGCACGCATGGCAGCGGCAGACCCGCTGTGCATGCCGGGCGTGCAGCGGGCTGCGTCAGGCCCGGCAGCTCCATCAGCCTTATCGGTGTAACGAGCCGAGGGTATTGACAGGAACAGGACTCAATGCAAACCAATCTGCTGAAACCCAAGGCCATCAACGTCGAGTCGCTGGGTGGTCACCGCGCCGAGGTGACACTCGAGCCGTTCGAGCGCGGCTACGGCCACACGCTGGGCAACGCCCTGCGCCGTGTGCTGTTGTCGTCGATGGTGGGTTACGCGCCGACGGAAGTCACCATCGCGGGCGTGCTTCACGAGTACTCCACGATTGATGGCGTGCAGGAAGACGTGGTCCACATCATGCTCAACCTCAAGGGCGTGACGTTCCGGCTGCACAACCGTGACGAGGTCACGCTGGTGCTGCGCAAGGAAGGCGAGGGCCCCGTGACCGCCGGCGACATCCAAACGCCGCACGACGTCGAGATCATCAATCCCGAGCACGTGATTGCGCACCTGTCGCAAGGCGGCAAGCTCGACATGCAGATCAAGGTCGAGAAGGGCCGCGGCTACGTGCCGGGCAACATGCGCCGCTACGGCGACGAGCCGACCAAGGCCATCGGTCGCATCGTTCTCGATGCTTCGTTCTCGCCCGTGCGCCGCGTGAGCTACGCCGTGGAGAACGCGCGCGTGGAACAGCGTACCGACCTCGACAAGCTGGTGATGGAGATCGAGACCAACGGCGCCATCTCGCCGGAGGAGGCCATCCGCGCTTCGGCCAAGATTCTGGTGGAACAGCTCGCCGTGTTCGCGCAACTCGAAGGCAACGAGATCGCTGCCTTTGACCAGCCTGCACAGCGCAGTGCCCAGTTCGACCCGATCCTGCTGCGCCCGGTGGACGAGCTCGAGCTCACCGTGCGCTCGGCCAACTGCCTCAAGGCGGAGAACATCTACTACATCGGCGATCTCATCCAGCGCACCGAGACCGAGCTGCTGAAGACGCCCAACCTGGGCCGCAAGTCGCTCAATGAGATCAAGGAAGTGCTGGCCTCGCGCGGCCTGACCCTGGGCGCGCGCCTGGAGAACTGGCCGCCGCAAGGCCTCGACAAGCGTTGATGAACGCCGGGCGCAGTTTCCACTGCGCTTGAGCCACAAAATAGGGCCGCCTTGGCGGGCGGCCCGGTGCACCCCCCGGTACCTGATCCGGCCGGGGGTTTTGATAAGGAAAGGAAAGCACCATGCGCCACCGTAACGGCCCCCGCAAGCTCAACCGTACCAGCGAACACCGCGCCGCCATGCTGCGCAACATGTGCGTGTCGCTGCTGCAGCACGAGGCAATCAAGACCACCTTGCCCAAGGCCAAGGAACTGCGCCGCGTTGTCGAGCCGCTGATCACGCTGGCCAAGGAGCCCACGCTGGCCAATCGCCGCCTGGCTTTCGACCGCCTGCGTGATCGCGATATCGTCGTCAAGCTGTTCAACGACCTGGGCCCGCGTTTCAAGACCCGTCCGGGCGGCTACACCCGCATCCTGAAGATGGGCTTCCGCGTCGGCGACAACGCTCCCATGGCTTATGTCGAGCTGGTGGACCGTCCTGAGCCGACAGAGGCTGTGTCGGCCGCTGAGGCTGCCGCCGAGTAAGTCGCTCCAGCGACCCCGCACAACAGCCCGCCCTGCGCGGGCTTTTTCATGTCCTGACCTGACTACTTGCGCCAAACGGCTCTCCCGCGGTTTCCGTATTCGGCAAAACTTTTTCGATGCACGTCTTGCGTGTCGCCAAGGGTCTTGCTAGAATTCAATTCTTCAGTCGCGGGGTGGAGCAGTCTGGTAGCTCGTTGGGCTCATAACCCAAAGGTCGTTGGTTCAAATCCAGCCCCCGCAACCAAATAAATTGCAATAGGCCGTCCTTGTGACGGCCTATTCGCTTTGGGCTTTGGTGTTTTGCAGCTTCTGGCTCAAGGGAACGCTCAGGCCGACATGTCACTCCAAGCCACTCCGATGATGGCTTGACCGCCGCTTAGAATCTCGGGTTCCCTGCTTCGCACTACCGTCGGTAGCGCGGGCGCTGGACACCTTTAGAACAAGGATCGCCTGCCGTGTTGATTTCCCCTGCCTTTGCCCAGGCCGCCGCCCCGGCTGCCTCTGCCACCGACAGCTTGATGAGCATGCTGCCTTTGGTGCTGATGTTCGTGGTGCTGTACTTCATCATGATCCGTCCCCAGATGAAGCGGCAGAAGGAGCACAAGGCCATGATCTCTGCACTGGCCAAGGGCGACGAAGTGGTAACCGCCGGCGGTCTGTTGGGCAAGGTCACCAAGCTCGGCGAGAGCTTCATCCATATCGAAGTCGCCAACGGCGTGGAAATGCAGGTGCAGCGTAGCGCCGTGGTGCAGGTGCTGCCCAAGGGCACCTTCAAGTAATCCGCGGCGCGCCCGTCCTGACGGGCGGTCGCAGGCGCCATGTTCGCGCGGCGCAAGGAACCATCGATGAACCGCTATCCCTGGTGGAAATACGCGATCTTGGCGATCGCGCTGCTGGTCGGGCTCGTGTATACGCTGCCCAACTTCTTTGGCGAGGCTCCTGCGGTCCAAGTCTCCAGCGGCAAGGCCACCATCAAGGTCGATGCCGCGTTGGCGCAACGCGTGGAGGAGGTGCTGAAGCAGTCGGGCGTGCAGCCCGACTTCGTGCAACTCGACGGCAATTCGGTGCGTGCGCGCTTCACCGATCCGGATACGCAGCTCAAGGCGAAGGACGCGCTCAACCGGGCCCTCAACACGGACCCGGCTGACCCGACCTACATCGTTGCCCTCAACCTGGTCAGCCGTTCGCCAGCGTGGCTCACGTCACTGCACGCGCTGCCCATGTACCTTGGTCTTGACCTGCGCGGTGGCGTGCATTTCCTGATGCAAGTGGACATGCGGACGGCGCTGACCAAGAAAGCCGAGTCGATGGCCGGCGACGTGCGCACGCTGCTGCGTGACAAGAATGTGCGTCACGCCGGGATCTCGCGCGAGGGCAACAACGTTGAAGTCCGCTTCCGCGATGCCTCCACGCTCGCCGGCGCCCAGAGCCTGCTCACCACCCAACTGCCCGATCTTCAATGGACGCCCACGGGCGAGGGCAGTGACCTGCGTTTGACCGGTGTGCTCAAGCCGCAGGCGGCGCGCGCCGTGCAGGAGGCTGCGCTCAAGCAGAACATCACCACGCTGCACAACCGCGTCAACGAGCTCGGTGTTGCCGAGCCGGTGATCCAGCAGCAGGGCGTGGACCGTGTCGTGGTGCAGTTGCCCGGAGTGCAGGACACCGCCAAGGCCAAGGACATCATCGGCCGCACCGCTACGCTGGAAGTACGCCTGGTGGACGACAGCGCCGAGGCGGCTGCGGCCGCCGTGGGCTCGGGCCCCGTGCCCTTTGGCACCGAGCGCTACGTCGAGCGCGGCGGCGCGCCGCTGATCGTCAAGCGCCAAGTCATCCTCACCGGCGAAAACCTCAACGACGCCCAGCCGGGCTTCGACGGCCAAAACCACGAGCCCGCCGTGCACCTGACGCTCGATGCCAAGGGGGCGCGGATCTTCCGCGACGTCACGCGCGAGAACGTGGGCAAGCGTATGGCGATCCTGCTGTTCGAAAAGGGCAAGGGCGAAGTCGTTACCGCTCCTGTGATCCGCTCGGAGATCTCTGGTGGACGCGTCCAGATCTCCGGCCGCATGACCACGCAGGAAGCCAGCGACACCGCGCTGCTGCTGCGTGCGGGCTCGCTGGCGGCGCCGATGGAGATCATCGAAGAACGCACCATCGGGCCGAGCCTGGGAGCAGACAACATCGCCAAGGGCTTCAACAGCGTGCTGTACGGCTTCCTGGCCATCGCTGCTTTCATGTGTGCGTATTACCTGCTGTTCGGTGTGTTTTCGACACTGGCGCTGGCCTTCAACCTGCTCCTGCTGGTGGCGGTGCTGTCCATGCTGCAGGCAACGCTGACGTTGCCGGGCATCGCGGCCATTGCACTGACGCTGGGTATGGCCATCGATGCCAACGTGCTCATCAACGAGCGTGTGCGTGAGGAACTGCGCAACGGATCCTCCCCACAGACGGCCATCCATGCCGGCTACGAGCGCGCCTGGGCCACCATCCTGGACTCCAATGTCACCACGCTCATTGCCGGCGTGGCGCTGCTGGCTTTCGGCTCGGGCCCGGTGCGCGGCTTCGCCGTCGTGCACTGTCTGGGCATCCTGACCTCGATGTTCTCGGCCGTGATGTTCTCGCGTGGCCTGGTCAACCTCTGGTACGGGCGGAAGAAGCGCCTGAAGTCGGTGTCCATCGGCCAAGTCTGGCGCCCCGAGGGCGACACCCCGGCCGCCAAGGCCTGAAGCAGCAGTAGCCCCCGGAGACCTGCATGGAGTTCTTTCGCATCCGGCGCGACATCCCGTTCATGCGGCATGCGCTGGTGTTCAACGTCATTTCATTCCTGACTTTCGCTGCCGCCGTGTTCTTCCTGGTCACGCGCGGCCTGCATCTGTCCATCGAGTTCACAGGTGGCACGGTGCTGGAGGTCAATTACGCGCAGCCGGCCGAGATCGACCGCACGCGCGCCGCGGTGGAGTCGCTGGGTTTCGGCGAGGTGCAGGTGCAGAACTTCGGCACCGCGCGCGACGTGCTCATCCGGCTGCCCGTGCGTGGCGATGTGAAGCAGAGCGAGGTGGCCAGTCGCGTCTTTGGCGCGCTGTGCCAGGCTGCGCAAGGCCGTGTGGAAACGCGCCCCGGTGAGGGTGACACGACGCGTCAGGCCTGCGTGGCTTCTGATGGTAGCGAGCCGCTGAAGCTCTCGCGCACCGAGTTCGTCGGGCCCTCCGTGGGTTCGGAGCTGGCACGCGACGGCTCGCTGGCGCTGGGCATGACGGTGCTGGGCATCATGATCTACCTGGCGATCCGCTTTGAGTGGAAGTTCGCCGTGGCCGGTGTCATCGCCAACCTGCACGACGTGGTCATCATCCTGGGTTTTTTCGCCTACTTCCAATGGGAGTTCTCGTTGGCGGTGCTGGCGGCGGTACTGGCGGTGTTGGGGTACTCGGTCAACGAGTCGGTCGTGATCTTCGACCGGATTCGCGAGGCCTTCCGCAAGTACCGCAAGATGAACACGACACAGGTGATCGACCACGCCATCACCAGCACCATCAGCCGCACCATCATCACGCACGGCTCGACGCAGATGATGGTGTTGTCGATGCTGCTGTTCGGTGGTCCGACGCTGCACTACTTTGCCGTTGCGCTGACCATCGGCATCCTGTTCGGCATCTACTCCTCGGTGTTCGTCGCTGCCGCCATCGCCATGTGGTTGGGCGTCAAGCGGGAGGACCTGGTGAAGGCCTCCTCGCGTGGCAACTCGGATCCCAACGATCCCAACACCGGCGCCGCAGTGTGACGCCACAGACCCTATGAAGCACAAGGGCCGCGATAGCGGCCCTTGTTTTTTGGTCGGTGCATCCAGGCGGCGAGAGTGGCTGGCCCGGCGTGCTGGTTGAATGGCTCAGTGGATGATGCGCTCCGCGTCGTCCACGAACAGCTCGTCGAGGATCAACGCATCGGGCTCCTCGCCCAGGCTCCAGAAGACCATCAGCACGATGATCTTCAGGTCTTCCAGCTCCAGCGGCACGCGGCCGATGGCGCTGGCACGGTCGATCACCATTTCGCGCATGAGAGGTGGCAGCACGCCGGCGCCTTCCAGGAAACTGATGAACCCGATGGAGGCATCGCCCAGCAATTCGCGCTCCGCGATGGTGTACACACGCATGCTCGTGGATGCCTGAGCCTGCGTACAGGACTCGGCCACGCCGGCCAGACCGTCCAGCCAGCTCAGCGCCTCCTCGATGTCGTCAGACTCGAAACCCACAGCCGAAAGCTTGCGCGTGAGCTGGTCGTGATCGGGACAAGCGTCGGGGCGCCAGTAGTTTTCGTACAGGTAGACGAGCACGTCGAACATGGGACTCACTATAGCTCAGGGCATCTGAACGCAGGCTTGCAGGAAGGATGCCCGTGTGGACAGCGCCGCGGTGTGTTCAGGCCAAACCGCGGCGCTGGTACAGCCCGCCGGGCAGGCGTTGCAGCCGACCCTCCAGTTCCAATTCCAGCAGCCGCGCCGCCAGCGCGTGCGCGGGCCAGCCGGTGCGGTCGATCAGCATGTCCAGCGTTGCGGCGTCATGTCCCAGCGCCGCCAGTACCGTGTCGGGCGGGCCGTCGTCCGCTGGCGGCGGCGTGGTGGACGGAGGCGGCGACGCCGCATGGCCGGGACCCGCAGGTTGACAGTCGTTCTTCTGCACCATCTGCAGCTCCTCCAGGATGTCCTGGGCACTTTCCACCAGCTTGGCCCCCTGCTTGATGAGCGCATGGCAGCCGCGCGACTGCGGTGCATGGATCGAGCCCGGAATGGCAAACACCTCCCGGCCATTTTCCGCCGCCAGCCGCGCCGTGATCAGCGAGCCGGACTGCAGCGCCGCCTCCACCACCAGCGTGCCCCGCGTCAGCCCGGCGATGAGCCGGTTGCGCTGCGGGAAGTTCTCCCGCAGTGGCGGTGTGCCCATGGGGAACTCGCTGATCAGGAGTCCCTGGGCAGCAATGCGTATTGCCAGGGAGTGGTGGCGGGCCGGGTAGAGGCGGTCGATACCCGTGCCAAGCACTGCCATGGTGCTGCCCGGGCCTGCCAGAGCACCTTCGTGTGCAGCACCGTCGATACCCAGCGCCAGGCCCGAAACGATGGTCCAGCCAGCCTCGCTGAAGAAGCGGGCGAAAGCGGCAGCGTTGTCCGCGCCCTGCGCGCTGGGGTTGCGGCTGCCGACGACGGCCAGACTTGGGCGGGTGAGCAACTCGTGGCGGCCGCGCAGGTGCAGCAGCAGCGGCGGGTCGGCGGTATCGAGAAGCACAGCCGGGTACAACGGGTCACCCAGCGTCACCACATGCCGGTCCACGCCGCCGTCCAGCCAGTTCAGCGTCTGTGCCAGGCAGCGTTCGAGTTCCGCAGGTGGCGCTGACAGCGCTTGGGCCTGGGGTGGCGTCACCAGTTCCCGCAGCGTCTCGCCCGGGCTGTCGAACACTTGCTGTGGTGTGCCCAGCGCCGACAGCAGCCGCCGTGCCGTTACCCGGCCGACGCTCAGTACCAGGCGCAGCCAAGCCCGCAGCTCGTCCTCGCCCGCACGTGGAAAAAGGTGGTCGGTGGCCGGCGGCAGCTCCGTAAAAGCCTGCTCCGGGGATGAAAGGGCCATGGTGCAAGGCTCCTGGTCGGTGCAGCACCTGCACGGCGTTGGGGCGCCACGGCGCTGCGGTTCATGGGCACACGCCGGTGACGGCCTGACCGATGGGCGAAAATGCAGGCCCGGTATCACCTGATTCTGCCCCCAGGCGCGCCGCAGGCCGTGGCCCGATCGCTGTGCAGCCTTTGCGCGCAGCTCCCGCCAATGAGCGCCGCGACGCCGGGGGCCTTGCGCCATGGCCCAGCTTTCCATCCTGCGTTATCCCGATCCCCGCTTGCACACCGTCGCCGCCCCGGTGAAGGCGGTGGACGAGCGCATCCGCCGCCTTGCCGCCGACATGCTGGACACCATGTACGCCGCCGATGGCGTCGGTCTGGCCGCCACGCAGGTCAACGTGCATGAGCGTGTAGTGGTGATGGACACCTCCGAGACGCGAGACCAACCGGTGGTACTCATCAACCCCGAGATCATCGAGCGCAGCGAGGAGATGATGGTGGGCGATGAGGGCTGCCTTTCGGTGCCGGCCATCTACGACAAGGTGCAGCGGCATGCCCGCGTCAAGGTGCGTGCGCTGGACCGCGACGGCAACGTGCAGGAGTTCGAGGCCGAGGGCCTGACCGCCGTGTGCGTGCAGCACGAGCTGGACCACCTGCTGGGCAAGGTTTTCGTCGAGTACTTGAGCCCGCTCAAACGCGAGCGCATCAAGACCAAGCTGCTCAAGAAAAACCGCGACGAGCTGCAGCGCGCATGAGCGGCGCCATACCTGGGGCGGCGGCTCAGGGCACCGTTGCCGCGCCGTTGCGCGTGGCCTACGCCGGCACGCCGGAATTCGCCCGCGTGGCGTTGAGGGCGATCCTGGACGCCGGTTTCAACGTGCCGCTAGTGCTCACGCAGCCTGACCGCCCCGCCGGTCGCGGCATGAAGCTGCAACCGTCGGCGGTAAAGCAGCTGGCGCTGGAGCAGGGCATCCCGGTGGCGCAACCGCGCAGCCTGCGCCTGGACGGCAAATATCCCGAGGACGCCGCCGCGGCGCGCGAAACCCTGCAGGCGGCCCGTGCCGACGTGATGGTGGTCGCGGCTTACGGCCTGATCCTGCCGCGCTGGGTGCTGGAGTCGCCGCCGCGCGGCTGCCTCAACATCCACGGCTCGCTGCTGCCGCGCTGGCGCGGCGCTGCGCCCATCCAGCGCGCGGTGGAGTCGGGCGATGCGCAAAGCGGTATCACCATCATGCAGATGGACGAGGGCCTGGACACCGGCGACATGCTGCTGGTGCATGCCCTGGACCTGGCGCCGGATGAAAGCTCCGCGACGCTGCACGACCGCCTGGCGGCGCTGGGCGCCTCGTCCATCGTGCACGCCCTGCGCGAGCTTGACCGCCTGCCGCGCGTGCCGCAGCCGGCCGAGGGCGTGTGCTATGCGCACAAGATCGAGAAGGCCGAAGGCGCCATCGACTGGAGCCAGCCCGCCGCGCTGATCGAGCGCCGCGTGCGCGCCTTCGATCCTTTCCCGGGCATGAGCTTCAACCTTGAAGGGCAAGCCGTGAAGCTCTGGCGCGCGGCGCTGCGGCCAGAGCTCTCGGGGCCGCCCGGCATGGTGCTGCACGCCGATGCGCAGGAGCTGGTCGTGGCTTGTGGGGAGGGTGCCCTGTCGCTGCTGGAGCTGCAGCGCCCAGGCGGCAAGCGGGTGCCGGTGCGTGTTTTTCAGCAGCAGCACGCGCTGGGCGCGGGCCGCAGTCTGGCGGACTGAACCGCCGCGGGTCCGCGCGGCCGGCTGCGCGCTTCCCGGCGCAGGCCGATTGAACTTGCGGCCGTGGCCCGCATCTATCGGCTCAGAGAGAGCAACCCACCGGGGAACCGAAACAATGTTCAACCTGATGAAGACGGCCATCCTGATGGCCGCCATCACCGCGCTGTTCATGGCCATCGGCCATTTCATCGGCGGCCGCGCCGGGATGACGCTGGCCCTGCTGGTGGCGCTGGGCATGAACTTCTTCAGCTACTGGTTCAGCGACAAGCTGGTGTTGAAGATGTACAGCGCGCGCGAGGTCGATGCGCAGTCCGAGCCGTACTTCTACGGCATGGTGCAGGAGCTGGCACAGCGCGCCGGGCTGCCGATGCCGCGCGTGTACCTCATTGACGAGGATTCGCCCAACGCCTTTGCCACCGGCCGCAACCCGGACAACGCCGCCGTGGCCGCCACCACCGGCATCCTGCGTGTGCTCAACCACCGCGAGCTGCGCGGTGTCATGGCACATGAGTTGGCGCACGTGAAGCACCGCGACATCCTCATCAGCACCATCAGCGCCACCATGGCTGGCGCGGTGTCGATGCTGGCCAACTTCGCAATGTTCTTCAGCGGCCGCGACGATGAGGGCCGCCCCACCAATCCACTGGTGGGCCTGTTGGTGGCGCTGCTGGCGCCGCTGGCGGCAAGCCTGATCCAGATGGCCATCAGCCGTGCGCGCGAATTCGAGGCCGACCGCGGCGGTGCCGAGATCAGCGGTGACCCGCGCGCGCTGGCCAGCGCGCTGGAGAAGATCCACGCCTATGCCACCGGCATCCCGCTGGCCGCGGCCCAGCGCCATCCGGAGACGGCGCAAATGATGATCATGAACCCGCTGTCAGGCGGCGGCCTGCAAGGCCTCTTCAGCACCCACCCTTCCACCGAGGAGCGCGTGGCGCGGCTGCTGGCCATGGTGCGCTGAACTGGAAACATCCGCCATGCGTGCAATGCGCACGCACGGGCGGGTCAAGTTTGGTCGCCGCGCGTCGATAAGAAAGAGTCTCCTTCCTCTACCCGTTACGGCTTTGACTTCGCGCCTGTCCCTGTTGCTTGTCGTTCTCGCGCTCGCGGGCTGTGAGCAGTTGGGCTACGAGTCCGCGAACACCGTCGCGACGCGGCGCGAGGCCGAGAGCAAGGCCATCGGCGGCGCCTGCCGCCATGCCGGGCGGGCCATCGAGGACTGCTTCACGCTCAACCGCAAGGCTGACAAGGCCGCCATCTTCGCCGGCTGGCGCGAGATGAACGACTACATGCGCGAGAACAGCCTCCAGGCGGTCTCGCCGCAGCTCTCGGCGGCGCCCCCCGGTGCGTCCGCCGCCTCCGCCGCCGCTTCCTCGGCTGACGTCGCCGAACAGTCCCGCCCTGGCACCAAGGCGCGCAAGAGCTGAACGCCGCCGGCGCCCGGGCACAATCCCGGCAATGAATCGAGGTTCCGAAGGCGGCACGCTGCCGCCATGGCGCCATCCGGCTTTCCGCACCGGGGCGCGCGAGATGATGTCCATTGCGCCGGGCATCTCGGCCTGGGGGCTGGTGACCGGGGTAGCGATGGTCAAGGCGCTGGGCGTGCCACTGTCGCTGCTGATGTCGATGGTGGTCTTCGCCGGCAGTGCACAGCTGGCCGCGCTGCCGCTCATCGCCGCGGGTGCGCCGGTGTGGGTGGTGTGGGCCACGGCGCTGTGCGTGAACCTGCGCTTCGTCATCTTCAGCGCGCAGTGGCGCCCTTACTTCGCGCATCTGCCGTTGGCGCAGCGGCTGCGGCTGGGCTACTTCACGGCCGACCTGAACTACGTGCTGTTCATGAAGCGCTTCCCCGAGCCGCGGCCGTCACCCGAGCAGCTGCCTTACTTCTGGGGCGGCGTATCGCTGAACTGGCTCGCGTGGCAGGTCCCCTCCGTCGCCGGCATCCTGCTGGGCGAGCGCGTGCCTACTCATTGGGGCCTGGGCTTTGCCGGCACGCTGGCGCTGCTGGGACTGATGAACACGCTGCTGTCCGATCGGGCCACGTGGGCGGCCGCCGCTGTGGCGGGCTGCGCGGCGGTGGCAGCCTACGCATTGCCGCTGCGCCTGAACATCGTGGTGGCCATCGCCGCGGCGGTGGCGATGGGGCTGTTGATGGAGCAACTGCCCCGGCAGCGGAGGTCGGCATGAGCGGTGCCGAAGCCGTCCTTGCGATCCTCGGGCTGGGCCTGATCACGGTGCTCACGCGCAGCTTCTTCTTCCTGTCGCAGCGCGAGATGCCGCTGCCGGCCTGGATCAGGCAGGGCCTGCGCTACGCGCCGCTGGCCGCGCTGGCGGCGGTGGTGGCGCCGGAGGTCGTGATGACGCACGGCGAGCTTGTCCACACCTGGCAGGACGCGCGGCTCTTCGCCGCGGCCGCCGGTAGTGCATGGTTCTGGTGGCGCCGGGGCATCCTGGGCACCATCGTCAGCGGTACCGTCGTGCTGCTCGTGCTGCGCCTCGGGCTGGGGTGGTGACGATGCGGGCCTAGAATCGTCGCCTTTCGGGAATATTTCCCGCTCTCCGGCGCTCGCTCTCCATGAACGTTCTTCGCTTCTCCGATCTCGTCGCCCAAGGCCAGGTGGCTGGCCGTCGCGTCTTCATCCGGGCCGATCTCAACGTGCCGCAGGACGACTCCGGCCGCATCACCGAGGACACGCGCATCCGTGCCTCCATCCCGTGCATCCGCATGGCACTGGAAGCCGGCGCCGCGGTGATGGTGACTTCGCACCTAGGCCGTCCCACCGAAGGCGAGTTCAAGCCCGAGGACTCGCTGGCGCCCGTGGCGCAGCGCCTGGGCGAGCTGCTGGGGCGTGAGGTGCCGCTGGTGAGCGATTGGGTGGATGGCGTGCAGGTCGCGCCGGGCCAGGTGGTGCTGCTGGAGAACTGCCGCCTCAACAAGGGCGAGAAGAAGAACAAGGAAGAGCTGGCCCGCAAGATGGCCGCCCTGTGCGACATCTTCGTGCACGACGCCTTCGGCACCGCGCACCGCGCCGAGGCCAGCACCTACGGCATCGCGCAGTTCGCGCCGGTGGCCTGCGCCGGCCCGCTGCTGGCGGCCGAGATCGACGCCATCTCCAAGGCGCTGGCCAACCCCAAGCGCCCGCTGGTGGCCATCGTGGCCGGCTCCAAGGTCAGCACCAAGCTCACCATCCTGAAGGCGCTGTCGGAGAAGGTGGACGGCCTGATCGTGGGCGGCGGCATCGCCAACACCTTCATGCTGGCCGCCGGTCTGCCCATCGGCCTGAGCCTGGCCGAGCCGGACCTGGTGGAGGAAGCCAAGGCCGTGATCGAAGCCATGAAGGCCCGCGGCGCCGAGGTGCCCATTCCCGTGGATGTGGTCACCGCCAAGCGCTTCGCCGCTGACGCGCCGGCCAGCGTCAAGGCCGCCACCGAGGTGGAAGCCGATGACCTGATCCTGGACATCGGGCCCAAGACGGCCGAGAAGCTCGCCGCGCAGCTCAAGGCGGCGGGCACCATCGTCTGGAACGGCCCGGTGGGCGTGTTCGAGTTCGCTGCCTTCTCCAAGGGCACCGAGGCCGTTGCCCGCGCCATCGCCGAGAGCGACGCCTTCAGCATCGCCGGCGGCGGCGACACGCTGGCTGCCATCGCCAAGTACGGCATCGAAACCGACGTGGGCTATATCTCCACCGGCGGCGGTGCATTCCTGGAAGTGCTGGAGGGCAAGACCCTGCCGGCCTTCGAAATCCTCTCGCGCCGCGCCGCGGGCTGATCCCCAGCAAGCCCGGCGCCCACGAGGCGCCGGGTTTTCGCTCCTACCTTCCTTCCCCCTTCGCACTGACCATCCGGCACGGACGCCATGTGCGCCCGGCCGGCGCAGCCGTCGGCGTTGCTGACGCCTTACTTCGACCTGACAACACCTCCCCAGGAAGAGACAACCATGTCCGAAGAAGCCTCCATGTCCCCGGCCGAGCTGGCCCTGCGCGATGCCGCCCGCGAGTACCACCGCTCGCCCTCGCGCGGCAAGATCTCCATCGCCCCGACCAAGCCGCTGTCCAACCAGCGCGACCTGTCGCTGGCCT
>JAEYPG010000711.1 GCA_023410975.1 Pseudomonadota bacterium | reverse complement strand
GCATTGAAGTATTGCTGTACCCAGAACTGAAGTTTTATGCCGCACCAATATTATGGTCAGCCCAAGTTGCCTGGGGCTGAGGTCGGATGATTTTCAGATGATAGAGTGGTTTGTGCGAGCACATGGGCGGCAAGTTGCACGGGCTACGGTTTGGAGGCAATTTTTCATGAGTAGAGAATATCCTTCGGTGTCGGACTTCAAAAGTCGGGGTGGCGTGGGCCGCATATTCAAGGCCTTTGCCTATTCCGTTTCGGGCCTCTTGGCTGCGCTCCGTTTCGAAAGCGCTTTTCGGCAAGAGTTGATATTGATTGCCATCGCAGCCGCCTTGGCCGCC
Organism: Pseudomonadota bacterium; assembly: GCA_023410975.1. Lineage (GTDB taxonomy): Bacteria > Pseudomonadota > Gammaproteobacteria > Burkholderiales > Burkholderiaceae_C > Azohydromonas. Next base: position 20,256 of record JAEYPG010000711.1, on the reverse strand, counting down.
GTGGCAAGGTTGCCTCTTCTTGAATGGGTATTGCTGGTGCTAAGCATGGGCTTTGTTCTCGTCGCCGAGTTGTTTAATTCCGCCGTTGAAACGGTAGTTGATCGGATATCGCTGGATCGACACCCGTTATCAAAGCTCGCCAAAGATATAGCAAGCGCCGCCGTATTCGTCAGTATCTGCTGCCTGCTGTTTGCTTTCGCTATGTTGGTCATGCCACGACTTTCTGCGCAATTCGGCATGCGACCGCAGTGACAGGCAGAAAGCAGCAGCGGATTTAGGGATCATGTAGAAGACCGGTGTTTTTGGAATCGACCAGGAATAATCCTTCGTCAAGCAAACTACCCGGCCGACCATGGTGCGATTCCGCGATCCAAAGCTGTGATCGAATGGCCGCTGTCGCTGCAAAGCGGACTTCGCCTATATAGATTTTACTCGACTCTACCAGAATACGCGACCGCTTCAGAAACCACCGGAGTTTCCCAAAGCTTCCGTAAATTATCTATGTATTTGACCAACTCCCTATGTTTGTCGTCCCCAACGATCCCGGAAAATTTAATAGACAGTTCCTCATTGCTCACAAGCCCGCCATAGGTAATGTTGGCAGAGCCCACCAATGCGGTGTACTTGGCGCCTTGCTCGAAGTAGTACAGTTTTGAGTGTAGATAAGCGCCGTGGTTCGGAACGATCAAGTGATGCAATCCAGGCTGGTTCGGGATCGCAGCCGCTGCATCGGGCAGCGTTTCCTTTTCACTTGAATAGATCGTGAGCGTCGCACCGTTTCTTAATGCACAGTCGATTGCTGGTAGCAGCGCCTTGACGCCTTCAACATTCATCCATCCTGAACACAGTACAGCGCGATTGCAGCTCTTAAGGAGTGCAGCAATTACCGCTCGGTGATTTCGTCTGCCTTGATTTCGAACAAGTGGCATTTACCGGTCTGAGCCACATTTTGATTGCTCAGCATATCCTACCAAGCTCAAGGGAACCCACCCTAAACCAAATCAGGTTCCAAGGGAGTACGCGCCCTTCTATGGCCGGTGCTGTTGTTCTCCCGCTGCTCTAATGTGTGCAAGGTGCTTTCAATTTGACGGCGGATGCTGTCGGGCTGGAATCGGCACCGGCGTGGTAGCCACCGCCATCAGGAGATCCAGCGCCCGCTGCGCCATCTCCCGGGGCACGAAGAGGTGGTCATGGTGAAAAGCCGCCACGGCATTGCACGGGATGCCGGCCTCGGCCAGCACCGCGGAAACTGCCGCCAGGAACCCCACGGCGTCCAGCGAGGAGTGAATCGTGAGCGTGATCAGGCCCGACTCGAACTGGTAGGGCACGCCTGCGCGCCGGGCCTCGTCCAGCGCAAGGATGGCGCTGAGTCCCTCGGCCTCACGGAACGTGGCGATGGGCGCCAAGTCGGCAGGCAGGTCGTTGTCCGGAAAGGTGCAGAACACGAAGGTGCCGGGCTGCAGCTGTGGCGTCATGTGCCGCAGCAGCTTTCTCAGGTCGCGCTCGCCGGTCATGGCGTCTCGTCGTTCCAGTGTGCGTCCGAGGCCGGCCAGTCATCGGCATCGGTTGCCGCCGCGGCTGCAGGCGGCGCTGCCGGTGCTGATGCCGGCGAGCGATAGTCCTCTTGCTGCGTCGCTACCCTGGCTTGGCGCAGCGGCTGTTCCGCACCGGTCGCCGCCTCGCGCTTGCGTTTCGCCTGATACGCCGTGAGCACTTGGCTCGCGATCAGGTCCAACGCCGGCCGAGGCTGATTCTCACGGTCGATCCAGACCTTGGGCGTCAGCGTGCCGGCCAGCGACACCGCGTCGCCCTCCGACAGCGCCAGCAGCGCTGCCTGGGCGGTGGTGTCGAAGGCCAGCACGTTGACGAACAGAACTTCGCCGCCGCTGGTGGCGGCGCGGACCTTGGCCACGGTGAAAACCTTGCCGGTGTTGTTGCTCGTGCGCTGCTCGGGGCGGCCGTGCACCTTCCCTGCAACGAGTCCTTCGATCACGACCTGCTCCTTCCGTGTGGCTGCCCGGCGCCCAGACGCAGCTCAGCCCCATCAAGCACGCAGTTGTACGCCAGCCATCAGGACCTTGGCACATCGTCAGCCTTCACCACCGACGTGGCCCACGGTGGCTGCCCGCCGGCGCCCTGCCCTAACAACCTGAGCATCCTTGGCCGCCGCGGCGCCAACACAATTGTTCGTCTCTCCCCTGCCAGCGCGCCGAGGCCGCCCATGAGCTACGACTACAGCAGCGCCAACGCCACCCTGGAGCTGCCCAACCCCTACCGGGTGCAGAACAAGCTGCTGTTCGCGTGCGCGGCGCTCATGGGCGCGGCGGCTCTCTTCACGCTGTTCGAGCACCGCCAATCGCTGGACCCCATCGCCGTGGCGGTCGGCCTGGGGCTGCTGTTCGCCAGCGTCGTCACCGCCGCGACCGGGGCCAAGCGGCTGCGCTTCTTCTTCGGCCGCGGCCGGCCGGCCTCGCTGGCGCCGGAGCTGCCCAATGCCATGGTCGGCACTTCGGACCAGGCCTCGACCATCAAGCGCATCCTGCGCGACGGGGCGCTGACCTATCCCGAGCCCGCCCGGGCTATCGAGGGCGTGCTGTACCACTGGGTGCCGCGCCTCATCACCGCGCCGCTGGCCATCCAGGAGCAGGCCAAGGTCGCCTTCTACAACCTGTGCGCCATGCTGGTCACGGCCGTGAGCTTCGCGCTGGCCTGGGGGCTGTTCGGCACCGAGGCGTCGCGCCCGCTGCTGAGCATGGCGTACTTCGCCTTCGGCGTCTTCTTCCTGCTGCGCCCGGTGGTGAGCGCCGGTACCGCGCGCCTCACCACCGCGTCGCTCGTGGCGCTGCTGGCGGTGGCGATCCTCGGCCCCGCGCTGGTGGGGCTCATCTCTCGGGCCCTGCCGCAGGTGCCGCAGATTTCCCTGGCACCGCAGACGACGATGCTGCTGGCCTCCGGCCTGGTGGCGGTGGCCCTAGTGCTGGCGGCCACGCTGGAGCAGGTGCAGCCGCCGCCGCCCACGCAGACCAGCGCACGCCAGAGCCGCGTGTCGCTCAACGTGCCGCCGAGCCTCCTGCTCGACGAGCTCGAACGCCACCTGCAGGAGCAATGGGTCGAGCGCATCCCCAACCGCCGCTACTCCCGCATCTCGCCCGTGATCGATCCGCAGCTGCACGCCGGACCCTTCGCCGGCGAGCTGCTGGAGGAAACCCAGCCCAAGCCCATGGCGCACACGGCACCGGCCACCATCGTCCAGGCCCTGCAGTCCAGGCGCCACCGGTTCCTCACGCTGCTGGACCTCTACGTCGCGCTGCTCATGGTGGTGGCCGTGGGCTGTGCGCTGGCCTTCGTGGGCTCGGTCGGTGGCGGCGGGGACCTGCCGCTGCGGCTGCTGGGCGCGGCGTCGATCTTCTTGGTGGTGGCGGCGTTCGGCTTTCGTGCGTCGAGCCGCCTGTGGGGCCGCTTTGATTTCGCCTCGGTGCTGACCTGGGTCGAGATGGAGGGCACCTACCAGACGGCGAGCATCGGCACGGGCAACACGCTCACCGGCAAGGTCCAGTCGTCCAACCAGATTGTCCGGACGGAATCCATGACGCTGCGCGTATGGCGCGCCCGCATCGAGTCGGTGGTCTTCGGCAAGGACAGCGCACGGCAAGTCACCGCCATGTTCTCCACCGACGCGGAGGCCCAGGCGCTGGCGGATCACCTGATCCAGTTCGGCCAGTCGCGCGCGAGCCTCGTGGCGCCGGCCAGCGACGAGGACCTGGGCCGTATCCAGGCGCTGGCCACCGCCGAGCGCGCGCTGCAGGGCGCCATCGCCTCGCCGCCTCAGGACCGCATTGCGGCTGACGTGGCCGCCGCGCTGGGCAGCCCAGAGGGCGCCGCGCCGGCACCGCCGGCCGCACAGCCCAAGCCCAAGTTCTGCCCGTCCTGCGGCCACCGGAATCCGGCCAACGCCCGGTTCTGCATGGACTGCGGCGTAAAGTTCGAAGGTTGAGCCCGGCCGTGCCTTGGCGCCTGGATACTGGGGCGACGCCACAAGCCGCCATGCCCGATGTACCCGGTCGCGTGACGGTGACGCGTGATTGCGCCGCCTCAGGGGACTGCAGATGCAGTCCCGACAAAGTTGTAGGCGAGGGACCTCGGCCACGCCACGTAGCCCGCTTCCATGTCGGCCGAAAAGCCGGCCTCTGCCAGCAGCCGGGGAACGTCCCGGGTGAGATGGCAGCCGCCGGCAATCCTGCTCCAGTACGGCTCCAGCCGGGCCTGCCATTTCGCCACTGGCGCATCGGGTGCCAAGCCGTGCTCTGCGAACAACAGCTTGCCGCCGGGGCGCAGTACGCGCCGCATCTCGCGCAGAGCTTGGTCCGGGGACGACACGGAGCACAGCGTGTAGGTACAGATCACGGTATCGAAGAAGCCCGACTCCACGGGCACTTCCTCGGCAGAGAGCTGCAGCAGTTCCACCGGCAGACCCAGGCGCTGGCTGCGCTTGCGGGCCAGCGCGTGCATCTCCGTCGCCGGGTCGATGCCCACCAGCCGCTCGACCTTGGCGCGGTCGTAGAAGGCCAGGTTGAGCCCTGTGCCGATGCCGATTTCGAGCACCCGCCCGGCTGCTTGAGGGATCACCTTGCGCCGCTGCCGCGCGATGGGCGAGAGGCCGCAGGCGAAGTCCAGCAGGTACGGCAAAACGTGGCGGTCGTACCAGGACGGTGCGGGTGACATGGGAGCCGTTCCCTTCACTGACGTTGCCCGGAAGATATAGCTGCCGGCAACGGATGACGCAGCAGCCATTCCTGCAGTCGGCCTTCCTGCTGCACATCCCATTCCCAGTGGCGGCCGGGGTAGGCATCTTGGTAGATCGACCGCTTCTTGTCACGCCGCGCAGTCGGCCAGCGTGCTCATGCCGTGGATCTTGACGGGGCACCTGCCGCGCCGTGTTCTCCAGCACGCAGTCCAGAAACTTCGCTTTCGCGGCGTCGTAGCGCAGCGGCTTCTAGTCTTGGAGCGCCGGCCCTGGGCCACCAGCAACTGGGCGAACCCGAATCCGTGCGATCACTCCGCCGGAATTCACGCCGGCGTAACCGCCATTCGCAGCGCCCATCGCTTGCCCACCATCAGCGTAACCGTGCTGGCTTGAAGCCCTGCTTCAATACGGGCCGGCGGCTATGCGCATCCACAGCAATCCTGCCAGCACCGCCGCAATCGCCACTCGCACGGTGGTGAACTTGTAGTGCTCGTCTCCCAGCGCCCGACGTACACGGCGTGTTCCCCACCAGCCAAGTAGCAGCAGCATCACCGGCAGCGACAGACCGTGGCGTCCGCCGGTGTTGAGCAGCATCACGGCCAGCATGCCAGGCCAGAAGATGGCATCGAGCACGGCAAGCCGGGTCATCAGTGATGTCATCTCGCAGCTCCTTGCAGCCGGAAGAACGCTCGGCGTGCGCCAATGGCCTGCAACTCTAAGTAGGACGCCATAAGTTGTGTACCAGGTGGTGGAGCCAGAAGCGTGGCGAGTTCATGCCGGCCTTGCGGCGAGCTTGCCGCGGAGTCAACTTCATCACCCAGCGAACCGCTTGGGCGGCCAGGTCGTCGATGGACTTGGCCTGCCGGTTTGCAGCCACGAGCCGCTTGAGCTCGCGCCAGAGTTGATCCATTGGACTGAGTTCGGGCGCCTGCTTGGGCAGCCACAGCCAGCGGATGCCAAGTTGCTGGGACAAGGTCTGTGTGGCACGCGCGGTATGCGCGCTGGCACTGTCGGCCAGCAGCCAGATGCACCCGTGGCGCCGATAGCGCCGCCGCAGTTCGGTAAGGAAGGCCTGGGCATCGCCTTGTCGGGCTTGCCGGCGCACCAGCACTACACGGCGCGCGGTGTGCAGCTCGATGGCCCCGAACAGCACCCGCTTGGCATTGGCGCCGGTGATGGGCACGGTGGCCTGCTTTCCCATGGGCGCCCACGCCGCACGCAACGGCGGGAACAGTCTTAGCAGCGTCCAGTCCGTACACAGCAGCACGTCGCCGGGCTGCCAGTTCGCCTTGAGCCTGCGAATCAGGCCCCTTTTTTCTGTGCCAGATGAACCTCACGCTCGCTGAACACGTAGCGCGGGCGTTTCCAGCGCCAGCCCGCCTCGTGCAGCCGCCGGCGCAACGTGCGCTGGCTGATGTCGATGCCATCGTGTGCAGCCAGATAGTGCGCCAGCAGCGGCACGGTCCACGTCGTAGCCAAGTAGCCACAGCGCCGGGGGTCGCGCGCCATTGCTGCGGCCAGCCGCTTCGCTGTGAGCCTGGCTGCGCGCCGAGGCCTGCCGCTGCGGGGCTGGTCAACCAGCGCACTGACATCGCGCTCTTGAAGGTAGCGCTCCACCCAACGCCGAACGCTGAGTCGCGCCACCCGCACACGCCGGGCCGCTTCGCTGATCGCATGTCCTTCGGCCACCAGCAGCACCGCTTCAAGCCGTCGGTAATCGCGCGCCAGCCGCGCGGCAGCCAGCGCCTGCCCAAGCCGACGCCGGTCCGCTCGCGTAAAACGCCGAGCCGCCGCGCCACCATTTGCGTCCAGGTCCATGCCCGGTAATGTGACGACCGGATTTGCCTGGTACAAGACATATGGCTACCTACTTAGGGGTACTTTGTTATTCCCGGAGATAGAGGTCAATTCCGAAGCCAGCCGCGACGGCTTGCATGAGTTCTGCAAGCTCAGGCGGCGGTGGCTCGTCGCGCCACGCCTGCCAGCAGGTGTTGAGCCACTTCCACGGGGCCAGCCATGATTGGACGCGACGCAGGGCCCGCGGCCAGTAGCCCTGCACCGGGCGTTTGCGCTTCCTCATTTTTTCCCCGCACCTTTTTAGGTGCGCACGAAACGCTCTGGTGCAGCTCAAACAGCGGGTTGGCACGCTGTACCTCGTGCCACCAGCAAAACGAGAAGGCACACCACACCAAGGCCCAGTGACGCCGTATGGCATGGTCGGCACGCACCATGAAGTCGGCCCAGCCGAGTTCGTCCTTCACGCGTTTGTAGTGCTCCTCGACCCAAGGCCTCATGCCGTAAAGCCACACGACATGCGCCACAGGCGCCTGATCCAGCGTCATGTTCGTCGTCAGGTACCAGGTTGTCAGCGGCGGCAAAACAGCCGGATCGGTGGTGGCCACAATAGCCCGCGCCTGCTTGTGCGCTCCGTATCCGAAGAACTCCATCTCCAACTCGGCCGTCCACCATTGCTCGGTGTGCCCATCACGAAAGTAGCGGGTGATGTGACGCCAGGAGCGCTTGGGCAACTCCAGCGCTGCGTCCTCGAATGAATGCGCCAGTTCCTCTCGCGCCCATCCCAGTCCCACCTTGCCGCGACGCGCCATGACATAAGGAATCTCGCGCTGGCGTAGCTCCCACTCCAACTCATGGTTGTCGCCATAGAAACAGTCCGCCACCACGGCCTCGAACTTGATGCCGGCTTGCCTGGCCTGCTCGATGAGCTCCATGGCGATCTGTGGCTTGGTACGGAAGGCTGGGTCCTTGTCGCCCAGCCGCAGCCGCGACTTGGGCGTGTAGGGCTTTGCGTGCAGCGGCCAGTAGCAGCGCTCGTCGGCCCACAGGGTCGTCACGGCCACGATTCCGTTGTCGGTCTTGCCTCGTGAGCCGATGTATTGGCGGGCCACATGCGCTGTGGCATGGCCGTCCTTGCGGTCGCCCGAGTCGTCGAGCACAAGCACGCCACGCGCATGTGAGGCCAGCGCTGGCTGCTCGGCCATCAGCGCCAGGCGCTGCGCATTGATGGCCTCGATATCCCAGTCGGCCTCGCTCAGGAAAAACTGCAGTCGCTGTACTGCCCCCGCTTGAGCCTGCGCCACCGGCTCGGCCCCAGCCAGCGCCGTGAGTGTCTTGTTGCGGTCGTGCGGCAACAGCAGTCCCGTGAGGTAGGCGCGGAAGCTGCGCCGCTGAGCCAGGGTGTGGAACAGGTGGTCGAACCTCTTGGCGTAGTCCTCAAGAGGTCCGGGCGCCGGTGGGCATGGGCGTGGAGCAGTCATAGCAATGACCTCCCAAACCAGTTAAAGCAATCTCCGTGCCTGCTTCAACAAAGTACCGTTAGTAGGGAACCCTGCGCGGGCCAAAAAAGCCAGGCACGAGGTCTGGCAACCCATAACCGCCTCATGGATTCAATGCGAGCGGTGTTGTGTCTGTTGCTGGCGCTGCTCTTGAGTGCGAGGCTGGAGCTGCTGGTTGCGCACCTGGGCGTCGAACACCCGGATCTCGGGCAGCACTTTCATGTTGTCCAGTCGTTCACGGGCCGCGTGAGCGGTCTCGATGCGCTTTTCCTTCGGCACGCCGGCATCGCGCATGGCCAACTGCAGCACGTCCATGAGCTGCTGCACATGTGCCTCGCGGTTGGCCTGAGCCTGCGCCGGCTCGGCATGCTCTTGTTGCTGCGTGGCCTGCACCTGGACCTTCATCTGCTCCGCACCTTCGGGCTGTTGCGGCGCGTGGATGACGTTCTTCTGCTGGTCCTGCATGCGCACGGCCAGACGCTCGCGGTCCTGGTCGGTCGGCTCGTAGCCGGTGACCTTGACGCCCTGGAGGGTTGCCTCGACCCAGGCGTGCGCCTTGAACTCCGGGCTGCCCTTCAGGTGCATCGTCTCCCAGCCCTTGGCGCGCGCGAGGTCGACCATGGTCCTGGCCACGTCCGGCGCATTGGAGCTGGTGGTCAGCTTGGTGTTGCGGTCCACAAACACCACGCGCTCGGGCTCGTTGATCGGCCGGTACTCCTGGTCGCCCTTGAGGCTCTTGCGCACCGTGTAGCGCTGCGCCAGCTCGGACAGGATCTGCCGCCGCAGCGCCTCGCGCTCGTCCACGGCCGGCGCCGGCGCAGCAGTGCCTTGTGCCTGCTGCGGGGCCTGGGGAGCCTGCGCGGGCTTAGGCGCTTCCTGGGCCGTTGTGGCGTCCAGCTTGACGGTAGCTTGCTCGGATGGGTTGACGGTTCGCTGCTTCTGGTCCTCGCGCACCCGGTCGGCCGTCTGCTCGATACCGGTCTTGGGCTGCAGCTGCTCCCGCTCCATGGTGCCCCGGTGGGTGGGCGCCTTGGCGATCGCCTCGGCATTGCGCCCGCCCACCAGTTGGCGCAGCTCGGTCATAGTGACGCCGGGCGCCGACATCAGCTGCTTGCCGCTGACGCCATAAGCGTGCACGTAGAAGTTCATGTCCTCGATGCTGCCGCTGTCGCCGGGGAGCCGGGTGAACGTCAGCTTGTCCACCTGCTGCTTGTCGATCTGCAGGGGCGGGGTGCTCTCGTGTGCCGGCTGCGGACCGCCTTGCTCGATGGCGTTTGCGCGGCCCAGCTCCAGGTTGGCCCAGCGCTCCAGGGCGGCGCCCTCGCGCACCTCATTGGCCAGTCGTTCCTGGAGCAAGGCGAGCGCTTCGGGCGAATGCTTGTACTCGCGCCCGCTGTCCAGGTCCGATTCGGTCAGCTCAACCACGCCGGGGCCAATGCAGTGGCTGCCGACCTTTACGTGGTTGGGGTCCATCATGATCTGGTGCAGTTCGCTGCCAAGCGCTACCTGCAGATCCGCCGGGGCGTAGCGGCCCTTGGCAATCAGCCCGTCATAGCCGTCCAGCACCACCCGCACTGGCGCGTCGGGGTGGGCGACATCACGGGCGAAGGTCATCGACCGCACTGGATCGTCGCCGTGCTGGCGCAGCGCCTCGGCCAGCTGCTTGGCGTCATCGAGCGGCAGCTTGCGCGCGGCAGACAGATGCTGCTCGGGCGTGAGGTTGAAGTCGTCGCCGCCGAGCGTGCCACTGCGGCCCTTGGCTTCCAGGATCGAGAAGCCCACGCGCCGGCCGAAGCGCTCTGTCACGTCCTGTGGCGACAGGCCTTCGCCTTCGCGTAGTACCTTGCTGTCGACGCCGTATGCCTTTGCCGCATAGACGTACTCACCGTCTACCTTCTTGCGGCTGAACGTCACCCGGTCCACCGGAACGCTGTTGTAGGAGGGGGCTGCCGGCTGCTGGCGAGGCTGGTCCTCAATGGTGTGGTCCCGTTGCGCCATGGTCTGGTGTCCTTTTGACGGCATGGATGGTGAGGGTTCATGTGCGGGAGCCGCCTGCTCCTGCTTGATTGGCTTGCCGTAGCGGTAGTGGTCCAGGTCGCGGGCGAAGTTAAGGTCGGCCCACTTGCCCAGGGCAACGACCTGCCCGGTCCAGTGATCGGCAAACGTAGGTGCCGTAGCCCATTCAGGGGCAAACGATGCCCACGCCACCTCGGCTCGCTCGCGCCGACCCATGGCCAGCGCCTGTAGATCGTCGTAGAGCTTGAAGTCCAGGCGTAGCGGCTCGTTGCTCACCTTGGGAGTGGCTTTTTCCCAGTCGATGGCATCGATGCGCAGCTGCAACGACCGCTCGATCGCGGCGTAGTACCCGTTGCGCACCACCTCGTCCATCGGATGGTCGACAGCCTCCATCTCCTTGACCAGCACCTCAGGCTGTCCCTCTACCGGCACACGAAAGGTGGTCCTAGCCACGGTGCGCGGCTCGGCCTCGGGCTCATAGTGGAGCAGCCGCGGCCACTCAGAGGCGGCGGCGGCGTGAAAGGCCGCGCCGGCCTGGGCGGGGTCGGTGTAAACGTGCGGCTCGCGACCCTTGGCCTCCAGCTCCCACCGGGTGGGCGGCTTCTGGTCCACGGCTGGGGCTTCGCGCTGTGCCATCTGGACCTCCTTCACTTCTGCGCCACCGTGGCGGCAGGCTCCAGCGGCTGGTGCCTGGGGGCTTTGTCATAGACCTCGATCTCCACCCGGCGGCTCGCGGCGCGGCCTTCCGGCGTGGTCAGCGGCACGGCCGGGTCGCCCGATGCCTGCCACGTCATGCGGATGCGGTCAGCCGGGACGCCGGCGTTGGTGAGCATGGCCATGGCTGCTTGGGCACGCAGCCGGGCGATGCGGCCATCGGCCGGGCTGTCCTGCAGCGCGTCGGTGCGCCCGCGCAGCAGCACCAGCGGCGCGCTGCGCGCAGTCTCAATGATCCGGGTGCGCGCCCAGGGCGGCAGCGCCAACGCAGCGCTGCCAGTGGCAAAGCGGGCAGTGAAAATGACGTTCGCGCCATTGACCGCCGTAGCCAGCTTCGTCGGGTCACCGGCCTCGCGCAGCGACACCGGTTTCATTGCCAGCTGGCGCGCTTCGTTCATCATCCGCTCGGCCTGCACGGTGCGCCGTGTCAGTTCCAGCTCGCGCCGCGCGTCATCCATGGCCGCCTTGGCGCGGATCATCTCGATGACCTGAGGGTTGTTGGCAGCGCGCCGCGTGGACTCGTCCGGCCTGGGCTCTTTTGGTGCCGAAGCGCAGCCGGCGAGCACGCCGACGCAGGCCAGCGCGGCGGTGAGGATGGTGATGCGCATGGACTTCTCCTGTTGGCTCACGGCCGCACTTCGGTGGTGGACCCGTTCGGGGGAGTGAAGCGGGAGTGGTCGTCGTGCTCCAGAAGGACGGACAGGTCTATGCCGGCGCTGCCGTTGTCGGTTTCCGCCTGGTCGGTCTCCTCGATCGGCGCGAGGCTCACCACGTCGATGATTTCGCCGGTATCCGGGTCGATCCCGGTCGCGGGTGTCTGGATCACGGCTGGCGCGTCGGCCCACAAGCCGGCGGGCTCCTCGGCGTTGCTGTGGTTCGCGCTCGGGCCTTGCTCAATGCTGTTGTCCTCAGCAGTTGCGGCGCTGGCTGCACCCTGCTCCATGTCGCCGCCAGTCTCGGGAGGCACACCCAGCGCCTCGAAGAAGTCATCCAGGAAGCCGCCGATCTGCCCAGGCCCCGAGCTCTCGTCCAGCATGCGCAGCCCGCTGAAGTCGTGGTCCAGCTCCTCCAGCTTCGTCACCTCCAGCCGCTCGGTAGGCTCCAGCGTGCGCACCAGCTTGCGCACGCGCGCCGCATGCAGCGCCGGGTCGTGGCCGGGCACCTCAAGGGCCGGCTCAATGATGCGCGCTTGCATTTTGGGATCTTCGTAGTACCTGGCCTTGTCGCAAAGAATCGGCAAGTTGCCTTCGAGCAGGATGATCTGCTTGCCCGGGTCCAGCATGCGCAGCTCCTGCGCCAGCATCAGGTGCCGGCTGCGCTCGCTGGTGGCGTCGTTGATGCCGTTGCCACCCTTGCCGCTGCTGCGGCTGCGGTTGGTGATGGTGACCTCGTACGTGCCCAGCTGCTCGCTGATCTTCTTGGCGTCCTCCGGGCCCGGCGTGAAGATGATGCGGCAACGATGGTTGGCCGCGATCGAGTTGGCGATCGGGATCGTGTACTCGGAGCCCAGGTAGTCCATGCTCTGGAACGCCAGGAACAGCCTTAGCCCGTAGGAGCGGATGAAGCCGGCGCCCTCGGAGATGATGGGCAGCCGCCCTGGTGCCGTGAACTCGTCCAGCATCAGCAGGCACTCGTACTTCAGCTCCGGGATCTCGTGCAGCTCCTGCTGGGTGTTAATGTTGATAAGCTGCGTGAAGAAGATATTCATGAGCAGCTTGCCGGCCTTGAGCTTCTGGAACGGCAGCACGACATAGACCGACGTCTTCGTGCGGCGCAGCTCGTTGAAGTCGAAGTCGTTGCCACTCGTGGCCGCGTCCACGATCGGGTCGGCGAACGCCATCAGCGGCTCGGTGAAGGTGTTGACGATCGAGTTGAGCGTGTCGTCGCTGTTGCCCAGCAGCCGGTTGAAGCCCAGCACGCAGTCATAGGGCAGTGGCTTTCCTTGCGCTTCCCGATCCGTCACGAGAGCCGCGAAATACTCGCCCAGCGGGCGACCGTCGCCGGAAGCGATGCGCAGCATCTGCCCGATGGTGCGCAGCACGCCGCCCGCTTCGCACTCCATCACGTACAGGCCCAGCGTCACGAAGAGGTCGCGCGCCTTGCCGTTGAAGAAGTTGGTGTTGCCCTTGGCGTCGTCCACGATCGGCCAGATCATGTGCGACAGCTCCTGCAAGTCGGAGATGCGCAGCAGCTCGTCGCCACGCACATAGGCCAGCGGGTTCCATCGGTGTGTACAGCCCTTCTGGTCGAAGGGCGCGAACTTGAAGGTCACCTGCCCGTGCTGCTTGCGGTAGCGCGCCGTCTTGCGCCACGCCTCGCCCTTGGGGTCCAGGAACACGGCCGACTGCGGCCAGTGCAGCGCGTTGGGGATCACCAGCGAGGTGCCCTTGCCCGAGCCGGAAGGCGCGGCGGCCATGATGTGCATGTCGTCGGGCAGCATCAGGTACTCGCCCTTGTACCTGCCGATGATGATGCCCTTGCCGCCCATGAGCTTGGAGCGCATCACCTCGGCCGCCGTGGCGAAGCGGGCTTCGCCGAACTGGTTGGGGTTCCTGGGGCTGCGCATGGTGAAGTACGCAAGCGGCAGCCCGACATAGGCCAGCCCGAAAGACATGCCGATGGCGGTGAGAAGCCGCTTGCGGCTGGGGCCATCGTCCTGGTAGTGGCTCCAGTAGTTGGGCAGCTCCGTGGGGCTGACCTTGTGCGGCGGGTAGTTGGTGAAGTCCTTGTAGCCCAGCCGGAAGAAGACCAGGCTCACGTAGGCGGCACCGGCTGTCAGGGCAGCGATGCCGGTCAGCGACAGGCCGCCGATCACGATCTTGCGGCCGGTGGAGAGGGGTTCCTGATGGCTGCTCATTCCATGATCTCCCGCGCCAGCTGCAGCTTGCGCTGGGGATTGAAGTACACCTGGCTGATATGCCGTCCCGAGCCATCGTGGCCAAACTGAGCAATGACATCGACCGTCATTGCCAACAAGCGCTTGATCTCCTGGTGGCCCAGGCCTGCGCCTTCAGGCGAGCGCCTGACCATCAGCGCCATGCGCTCGAAGCACAGCGCGGGGCTCTCGGCGTGTACCGAGGTCAGGCCTGGGTGCGCGGACGCGGCCATGTCAATGAAGTCGAAGCAGTCGCCGCTGCGGGCTTCGGCCAGGATCACCCAATCGGGCCGCATGCGCAGGCTGGCCGACAGCAGTTCCTTGGCCGTGATGGCACGCTGCTGCCCCGGCACCTCCTGGCGCACCACGCTGTCGGCGTAGAACAGGTGCACGCTGTTCTCGTGGTGCGGCAGCAGGAGCTCGGCCACGTTCTCGATCGTGACGAGCCGTGCGTGGCAGGGAATGGCCTCAGCCAGCGCCTTCAGAACAAACGTCTTGCCGGCCCCGGTATGGCCACTGACCACGATCGTCTTGCGCAGTTGCACGGCCCGATGGAGGAAGTCCCAGTAACGGCCCGCCTTGTACAGCTCCAGCAGCTCGCGGTCGTGGTCTTGCAGCTCGTTGCTGTAGGGCACCACGCGGTTGAACAGCGGGCGGATGTCCTCCATGGTCGGCGATACCGTGGGCGGCTTTCGAATCGTGATTGAGATGGTGTCGGTATGCACCACCGGCGGCAGCGCGAACTGCACGCGCTCGCCGCTGGGCAGCGTGGCGCCCAGCAACGGGCTGTCTCGCAGCGACTTGTTGCCCTCGGTGAAGTTGGCGGTGGCGGTAGCCATGTGCCGGCACTTCTCCAGCGTCAACTCGGGCACCTCATGCCGTGTCCAGCCTTGGGAGTCCTCCACGAACACCACGCCGGGCTTGTTGAGTGCGACTTCCAGCACGCCTGGCCGCCCCAGGAACGGGCGCAGCGGCTGCAGCAGGTAGCTCAGCGTGGCGTCGCGCGCCGGCAGCGCGGGTTCTCGCGAATCGAGTCCCATGGCCTTCAGCGCCGGGCAGGCGTCAGAGAAATGACGTTGGAGAAGTCAATCGGCCCGCGCACGCGCACGCCCACGGTCCCGTAGGCCTTGGTGATTTCGGGCGGGATGTTGATCGTGCTCTTGAGCACCTCCTCGGCCAGTCGGCTGCCGGTGTTGAGCGTGCCCTGTCCGTACACCACCGTGCCGGCGCCAGCGCCCACGGCGCCTTGCTGATCGGCAATCGCGATTTTCACGGCGTCATCAATCAGCGAGAGCAAGAGGCTGGCGCCGATGCGCTCCATCCAGCGGTTGTTGACATGTCCGCCCACGCCGCTCTCTCCCTCGGCGCCGATGGCGGGCGATTCCAGCTGCACCGTGATGTGGTCCGGTGCCGGGGTGCGCATGCTGGTCCAGATCACCGGGATGCGCGTCACGCCCGGCCGGATGCCGGTGACCTGGTACTCGCCTTCAAGCACGGTGCCCTTGGGCGCCAGGAGCACGCGGCGGCTCAGCCCGTACAGGTGTTCGGATGTCACACACTGAACGAAGCCGGCCACGGCCGAGATCATCCTGACCGTGAGGTTGCAGGTGAAGCGCCGCCCCTCCTCGACCGTCAGGTCCGGGTTGGCGATCTGGTCGGCAAAGATGGTCGCAGGGCGCTGGCCAGCTTGAGGGGTGCCCTGGGGAGTAACTGGAGGGGCGGCTTGGGTGGCGCCTTGAGGCGGGACTTGAGTAGCGCTAGCCGGGGCCGCCGTGGTCATCATGCCGCCCGCGCTGCCGCCCGCACGCAGTTGCTGTTGGGCCTGCAGCTGCGACAGTATGCCGTTGACCTGCTGGCGCGTGCCCTGCAGCTGCTGGCGCGCCTGGGCCAGATCCTGGTTGCCTTCTACCGGCGTGCCCTGTACCGGGTTGATCTGGGCCGTGTTCACCGACAGCCCTGGCACGTTGCCTCCGGTGCCGCCCGGCTTCACCGCCGTGGGAGCGTCGTAAGGATTGGCCTTCGGCGCCTTCGGTGCGGCCGGCTGGCGAGATGGGCCGCCGGCCACGTCAATGGGCTTGGCGTTGGGGTCGATTGGTCCCACGGCATAGCCCGGCCCCGAGGCGCTGGGCGGCGGGGCACTGGCGGCTTCGCTGACCTTGGGCGGCATGCGCGGAGCAGCCTCTGCAAACTCGCGCTTGCGCGGTGGAGTAACGGGGCTGGTTTCCTTGACCTCCTCAACCGGCGCGTCCTTTTTCAGAACCACATAGAGCGTTCCCAGGCACAGCGCGGCAGCTGTGCCAGCGATGGTGCCCACCACGATCGTGCTGCGCGGCAGCTTCTTGGTGCTTTTCTCGCTGGCGATGCTGGGGATGTCGATCTCAGCGGGCGGCGCCAAGCTGTTGCTGTTGTCCTGGCTCATCATCGATGCTCCTTCCAGCCGCCGGTCTTGGGGTCGCGCACCAGGCGCTGCACACCTTCCGCGGTGGTGCCGTTGACTGGGCCGCGCCCATTGATGTCGTATGCGTTGTTCCTGACCGAGACCACCATGTCACCGTGGCGTAGCCAGAACTCGCGGGCTACCCGGTCGATCGCCACATAGCCGCAGTCGATGGTCTGGTTCACTACCCGCTTGCTGCCATCCCCGTCCACCTGGATGACGGCGGGCACCGGGCGGTTATCCGGGTAGGACAGGTAAGTAAAGCGCCCGTCGTCGAAAACGGCATGCGGCAGGATGTCCTCGCTGGCCTTGCCGGTGGCCACCGTGTAGTCAGCGTTGACGACCTTGGGGCAGCTCGTCAGGCGCTGCTCGACCACCTCACCAGGCGCGGGCAGCACGGCCAGTGCTGCCTGCATGCGGCCCTGCGCCAGCGCCGTGGCGGGGTCCACCTCGGGCGCCTGGGGCGGGCGCACCAGCAGCCGGTGCACGGCCCGCGAGGCTGGGCCGAGCTTGAACATGAAAGTGTAGGAGCGCCGCGCGGTCTTGATGGACACGTTGTTGGGCATGTCCACCTGCGCGCCGCTCTTGGGCTTGACCACGAAGTCGCTGTCGCCCGGCGTCCAGTAGAGGCACCACGGCTGCTCAGGCTTGTCGCAGTCGGAGCCCAGACCCGTGTGCGGTGACTTGTTGATGGCCTCGCCGGGCTCCAGCTCGATGCGCGTCGGCACGCCCAGCGCCACGGGCACGGTGATGACCTCGGTTGCGCTGTACGTCACTTCCTGGATCGGTGCCGCCCCAGCATGCGCCGCCAGGGCGGCCAACCAGATAGCCTGCAGCTTCATTGGACAATCTCCTTCTGGCCGGTTTCCTCGTCGGCACGGAAGTACGTCACAACGAATGCGAGCGGGTTCTCCTCGCGGTCCACGGCGTCCAGCGCGGCCTTCAGCTCGTACTTGAAGTGAACCGTGGCGACGTAGCGCTGCGTGAACGGGGAGCGCTTGTTGTCGGCGTACCGGGTGGTCACGTCATAGGTCACCACCGCCTCGCGATCGCCCTTCGGTGTGGTGCCGGTCAACCGCACCAGCACCGGGTTGACGTTGTGCATTTCGCGGTCACCCAGCCGCTTGTCCAGCCCGTTGTCGCCGTCGAACTGGCGCTCGTATTCGCGGAACATGGTCGGCGTGCTCATGCGGCGCACGGTGTCGAAGTCGCGCTGCAACGTCGGGTAGATATAGCCGGCGCGCGCACGCACGAACTCGCGCAGGTGCTTCTTGTGCTGCATCTCCAACGCATCGACCTGCGAGAACTCCTGCAGCGTGTTCACGGCCATCGCGGTGCCGTTGATGCGGTCCACGACGATCGGCAATGGGATGCGCTCGGGCGGCTTCGGCCACAAGCGCGGTCCGAGGAATGAGGCCACCTGGCTCAGCACCGTGAACACGCACACCAGCAGCAGGATGCGCTCACAGCGCGCCGTAGTAGCCCGCACGATGGCTTCCCAGGGTTCGGGAACTGCGGCGGCCTGGGTCTTGGACATGGAGGCTCCTGTAGGGCGTCAGTGAGCGGCAGGCCGTAGCGGGCGATTGAGCAGTTCCAGGTTGCGCTCGCGCACCTGGGCTGCCATGACTTCGCGCTCGGCCTCAACGAGATCGCGCAGCATCTGGGCACGGCTGCGCTCGTGCTCGATCAGGGCTTGCTCGCCGGCGATGCGGGCCTGCAGCTCGGCAATCGCCTTGGGGTCGCTGGTGCTGTTGATGGCAGTGATGAGGCCCTGCACTTGACCAATGCGCCCATTGGCGGATTGCAAGGCCTGCTGCCACAACGCCTTGGCCTGATACGGCTGCGCCAGCTGCGACTGGCAGAAGGTCCGCTGATTGGCGTCGGCAATGTCCTCGCAGTTGTAGAGCATCCCGGCATCGCGTATTGCCTTCGCCGCCGGGCTCAACCCGCTGTAGCCGCTGGCCGCGATGTTCTGGATCAGGTTGCCGGCGTTGAGCGGGACGTAGTTGTCGAAGGCGGGATTGCGGAACAGCGACCCCAGCCCTCGCGAGCCGGTGATGGACTGGAACTCGGCGCGCTGGTGCTCGATCATCGTGATCTGGTTCTCGATCTGTGTAAGCTCATGCAGCACCTGCTGCAGCTGCTGCACGAGGGCGAGTGGATCGTTCACGATGACCTGGGCATGGACGCTTGGCAGGCCCAGCAACGCGCAGGACGAGGCGATCGCCATCACCTTTTTCTCAAACACGTTGGGCTCCTATCTCATGCTGCGACCTATATCAGCGATGCGCTGATAGAGCGCTTGGGCGCCATTGCTGGCGGCCTGGGCCAGTCCTGGGCTGGGCTGGATGCTGTTGTCGGCTCCCTTGGGTTCCGGGCCCTTGCCGCCGGCCAGGATGCGCATGGCGATGGCGGCCTGAGTAATCATTGACATGCCCAAATCCAGTGGCGATCCGCCAGAAATGCTGGAAGCCACGCGCGGCGATAAATACAGCAGAATTCCGCCAGCGCCACAGGCCACCAGATAGACAAAGGCCACACCGACCGGGTTGTAGGTGCTGAGATCCGCGAGGGCCATTCGCGACATCTGGATAGCGGCGGTAATGACCACGCCGAGCACAAAAAACACCAGCCAGTTCAGGACAATTGCAGAGACAACCAAACCCACCCAGTTGAAGAAATACTGCTTTGTGGCGTTGAACATCAGGCAGATGATGAAGAGTGGACCGATGCTCAATGCAAAGGCAAGCGTCACGCGGGTGACGGCAATGCAGACCACGGCGATCATTTCCACGATGCCGGCGGCCACCAGGAACACCAAGGCCGCCAAGCCGGCTACCAGCGTGCCCATCATCGAGTCAGCCTTTTTCAGCGGCTCGCTCACCAGCAGAGACGCGTCCTGGGCAAACTGGTCCAGCACCTCCCATGCGGTCTCAAAGCTCTGCAGCTCGGTGCCTGCGGGCCTGAAGGCCACCAGCATCCCATCGCTGAGGCTATAAACGCTGGCCACAATCTTGTCGTTGTAGGCGTGCGGGATGGTGGCCAGCGAAACATAGATTGCCATCTGGAAAATCTTCCAAACCATCGTGCGCGCGGGCGTGGCTACCTGCTCATTAACGATTGCCATGCCTTGCACGAAGCCCCAGATCGTGACCAGTAGTGCGGTCACGATAATCACGAAGGGAATAACGCGCCCCAGCACTGCCTGGGCGTAGCCGTTGAGCATTCCGTCCAGCATCCCGCCGAACCAGATGAGGTCGGCCATGGCATCAGTCCTGCAGCTCCATGAAAGAGCCTTTGCTTAGCGGCCGGCATTGGTGCAGGCTGTTCTGGCGCGGGCAGCCAACCCACTGGCCGCCCGTCTTGATGATGAAGGCGCGGCGACGCTGGTCGCGGCCCTTCAGGTACGGCCGGCAGGTGCTGTCCACCCAGGAGCGCGGGCACTCGACAAAGGACGTGGGGCCGGTCTGGATCACATGGGACGCTGTCAGCACGCCGGGCCGCCATGGGTCCTTCTTCATCTCAAGTTCGTTGGTAGAAAACGACTTGGGTTCGGGTGGCAGCTCCACCACCACCTTGCCGTTCACGGTCTTGACGGCCTCGTTGGTGACGGCCATGGCGCTGGCACTAGCAACAAGCGCAACGAGCAGGGTGATGGTGCGGTTCATGCTGCTTGCCTCAGTGGAGAGGTTTGGGAACGGGCGACGCGGGCGCGGAACGTCGGCAGCCAGTCGGTGGGGTCGTCACCGACCTCCGCGCGGATCTGGTCCAGCAAGCGCACGGTCTCTGGAGAGGAGGACAGCACATCGACGTGGTGCCGGATGGGCTTCAAGTCGAAGTTGCAGATGACGCTCTGGCCGTTTTGGATGACCATGATCTGGCGCTGTCCCGAGAGGCTCATCTTCTGGTAGGCCGCGAACTGCGCTTCGGTCAAACCGAGCTTGCCAACGTAGTCCTCGTGCACGGCTTTGGAGTCAGGCACCAGGATCAGCGTGGATGTCTGAGAAATGATGCTGGGACCCACCCAGCTGCGCGTCACATCCTTGGTCTCTTGCGTGTCATAGATGAGCAGGCCACCTTTTTTTCTGATCGTCTTGATCTGGTCCAGGATGAAGGCGGCGATACCTTCTTCCTGCAATGCGCGCCACAGCTCCACGATCACTGCCATGAGCCGATG